>JANOXW010000143.1:0-20643 GCA_031418635.1 Acidobacteriota bacterium | reverse complement strand
ACTTTCAATAAAGACGCGATGGATTTCGCAACAGCGACGGAATTATTCGATTTTTTGACTTCCGCAGCCAAAGAAATTAGCGACGAAAATTTGCTTTCCGATTTGAGTTTCAAACGCTTGCTGACTTTAAAAGCCGCGCTCAAAGCTGTTCCGATAGACAAGGTGCAGGAAAATCCGTATCAAATTTTTCTCAAAACAAACGAAACAGAGATAGTTTATAGCGAACCGTCAGCACAATGGTATGTGCGACTGGAAAAATTTTGGCAACTCCATTATCAATACAAAAATCTGCCGATTAGTCAAGAAATCGCGTGGCAAGCCGCCAATAATCCGATTGCGGGCGAGTGCAAAGGCTACATAAATTGCTATCTTTATAAATTTCGCACGACATTCGGCGAATATCTTAACTTTTATCCAAACGGAAAATACAGTCAGGAAGCCATCGAAAATATCAATAATTCGCTGCAACCGATGGTTGCCGATGCTAAAGAAAGAAAAGTCTATTACGCCGCTTCCGACACCAGCGACCGTGCCGAATTTAATAGATATTTGACCGAACTGCGAACGATAATTTTCAGAGTTTCGCGTCCTGAAAAAGCCAAAACCATTCAGCAAATAAATCAAATCGCCGAAGGTTTCAGGTAAGTTAAGCAGTAAGCAGTGAGCAGTAAGCAGTAGAAGAAAGAAGTTTATTATTTTCAACATATTGCATCTTTTATAAGGTTACAAAACTTCTTCTTACCTGCTTAGAAAAGAATAAATAGCCACAAAAAGGCACAAAATTCACAAAAATAAGAAAGATGTTTTTGCATTTTTTGTGCCTTTTTGTGGCTATTAAAATTGTATTTCGTTTTGTGTTAGTTACGCTGTGGCTGTATGATTTTTACTGATGAATGAATTTTTGCGCGATGCTCACAACCGAACAATCCGCGATTTGCGCGTGTCGCTGACCGACCGTTGCAACTTTCGCTGTTTTTATTGTCTGCCCAACGGCGAACCGCCATTGGCGCGTAAAGATACGATTCTAACTTTTGAAGAAATCACGGAGATTTGCGATATTTTTGTGTCCTTGGGCATCGAAAAAATTCGCTTGACCGGCGGCGAACCACTGCTTAGAAAAGATGTCGAAAAACTCGTCGAAAAACTCGCACGGCTAAAGGTTAAAGGTTCAAGGTTAAAGGCTCAAGGTTCAAAATTGCGTGATTTAGCATTAACGACCAACGGCTTTTCGCTCAAAGACCGCGCTAAAAATCTAAAATGTGCTGGGCTTGACCGCGTAACGATTTCGCTTGATTCTTTGAAAAAAGATAAATTCCAAAAAATTACAGGCGTTGATAAATTGGACGAAGTTCTTGAAGCAATTGAAGCGGCAAAAAGTGCTGATTTACAACCGATAAAAATAAACGCCGTAATTGTTCGCGGCTGGAACGAAGATGAAGTTGTTGATTTTGCACGTTTTGCGCGTGAAAATGATTTGGCAATACGCTTTATCGAATATATGCCACTCGATTCGGCGCACGAATGGAAGCGCGAACAAGTTGTTTCGAGCAAGGAAATTTTCACGAAAATAAATGCTCAGTTTCCGCTAAAATTAAAAGAAACTTCGCGTGGTAGTGAAACAGCGTGGAAATACGAATTTGCCGACGGCGCAAAAGGCGAAATCGGCATTATCGCGCCCGTTACCGAGATGTTTTGCGGCGCGTGTTCGCGCATTCGGCTAACGGCTGATGGACAAATTCGCACTTGTCTTTTTTCAACCAAAGAGCATAATTTGCGCGACGTTGTGCGAAGCGGCGCAAGTCGTGCTGAAATCATCGAATTCATCCGCGAAGTCGTTTTCCAAAAAGAGCCACGTCATTACATCAACGACGCAAAATTTGCGCCCGCCTCGCGCTCAATGAGTTTTATCGGCGGTTAATTGTGAAACCTAAATATAATTTTCAACGAATTCGTCAGTAGAATTTAATTTAAACAACAATTTGTGCAAATAAATTTTCTCTTTATCGAAGGCTTGGAATTGGAGTTTCTCAATCCGCGAAGCATTATTGTTTTCGTCTGCATTTTGCAAGGCGCAATCTTTGCCGCGCTTTTACTTTTTCGTTATTTCAAACATAAAAAAACGGCTGATTTTTGGCTTGCGGTTTTGCTCGCTGTGCTTTGTTCGTCTTTGATTACGCCGTTTATCGGTTTTGCAAATGTCTATGACCGCAATCAATGGCTGACATATTTTCCCTTTTCGATTGCTTACAGTTACGGAGTTTGCATCTGGTTTTATGTCGTAAATCTGACCGATTCGGCGCGCAAATTTACGCGCAAAGATTTATTATTTTTTATTCCAACCGCGATTTATTTGATTTTTCGCTTTACTCTTTTCGCACAAAATCTCGAATTTAAAGTTTGGTTTAATGAAAATTACTATAATCCATTTGCTGACACGATTATTTTTGTAACGGAATTTGCTTGGAACATCGTGCTTCTCTATTTTTCAATCAAGCATTACAAGCATTACCGCAAATGGCTGAACGAAAATTTCTCGGATACAGAAAAAATCAAATTTGATTGGCTTTGCAATTTTCTCTACGTTTTCACACTTGTCTTAATTTTAGGCGCGATTTTCGATTTTACCGACAGCTTTATTTTCAAACTTTCCTACATTCAATATTTCTATTTTGAAATGATTTTGGCGTTTGCGACATATTATTTAGCGATTGCCGGCTATTTGCGTTCGCAGACGATTGAACTCAATTTTTTATCAAGTGAAGAACCTGAAAATCGAAAAACACTTTTGTCGGAAAAAGAACTCGAAAAACTCAAAGCGAAACTGCAAAACCTGATGCGCGACGAAAAACCATATCTCGAACCGCAACTCACTTTAACAGATTTATCGCGGCAAATCGGTGTAAATTCCACAGTTTTGTCATACGCGATAAACAACGGTTTTGGCAAAAATTTCAACGATTTCATCAACGAATTTCGCATCGTCGCCGTCAAAGAAAAACTAACTAACGGCAATGCTGAAAACTCAAATTTGCTTGACATCGCCTTTGATTGCGGCTTTAACTCAAAAGCGACTTTCAATCGCGCCTTCAAAAAATTTACAGGCGTTTCGCCGAAAGAATTTCAAACCTCTAAATCACAATTCTAGTTTCAAGTCAACGTATTTACATATTGTGATTTACGGTTTATGTTGCCCTGCCAAAAAACTATAAACCGTCGGTGTTACAATCAGGGACAAAGCAAGTGCAAAGACTAAACCGCCGATAACTGCTATTGCCAATGGTTGCAACAATTCTGAGCCTTCGCCAATTGCCAGAGCGAGCGGCAACATTCCTAAAATTGCCGCTAAACTCGTCATCAAAACCGGACGAAATCGGCGATGACCGGAGATTATCAAGGCTTCGGTTAAATTTTCGGATTTTTCCAAGTTTTCTTCGACCGTATCAAGCATCAAAATTCCGTTTTTCGCCACGATGCCGACGACCATAATCATTCCCATCAAACTGACGACATTGAGGTTTGTTTTCGTGATAAAAAGTGCGAGTAAAACTCCACTCAATGCTAAAACCGCCCCGCAAACAATCGCAATCGGATGTGCAAAAGATTGAAATTCGATGAGCAAGACGAGAAAAACCAAGACGATTGCCAAACCTAACGCAATGCCGAGTTCGCGGAAACTCGATTGCTGTTCGGCGTAAAGTCCGCCATATTCGATGGTCATTCCGGCGGGCAATTTTACTTCTTTCAACTTTTCCTTAATCAAGCTAATTGTTGTGCCTAAATCGCTTCCAGAAATTCTTGAAGTAACGGAAACCATCTGACGAAGCCCGTCACGGTTAATTTCAGTTTGTCCTTTTTCAAATTCGACTTCGGTAACTTGGTCAAGCCGAAATGAATTTCCGTTTGCCGAATGAAGCATTAAACCTTTTAAAGTTTCGATTGATTGATTTTGATTTTTCGCCAACACGACACGCACTGCGACAAACTTTCCACGCTCCAAAATATTTGACGCAACATCGCCCGTCATCGCGGTTGTTACAGCATTTGCAATGTCGTTGGCATTCACGCCCAAACGTGCGGCGCGTTCCGTATCAACCCGAAAAGTCAAAGCCGGACCGCTGACCACCACGCCGTTAAAAGTGTCAACAATATTCGGAACTTTGTTTATCGCTTCTTCAATTTCCGACGCTTTTTCGTGTAAAGCGTTGGCATCTTCGCTAAACACTTTTATCTCAATCGGTTCGGGATTTCCAACCAAATCGCCGATTAAATCGTTGGCAATTCCGACAAATTCTATTTCAATCGCCGGCTGACTTTCCTCAATTTTCCCGCGTAATTCATCAATTACAGCTTCGGTTGAACGAGTTTTAGTCGGTTTTAATTTGACCAGCCAATCGCCCGAATTCGGTTCCGTAAGTGCCAAACCAAGCTGCAAACCTGTCCGCCGCGAATAACTTTCGACTTCGGGTGTTTCTTTGACAAATTCTTCGACCTGTTTCAAAATTCGGTCAGTTTCCGCCAGAGAACTTCCCGGCGGAGTTTTGTAATCCAAAACAAACGCCGATTCATCAAACGACGGCAGAAATTCCGAGCCGAGATTTTCGTATAAAATGTATGAAAATATGGCAATAATGATACTTACAGCGATTACCAGCCAACGATTTTTGAGCGAAAAGCCCAAAACTTTTTCGTATTGTCGAATAATAAATTGCAAAATCCGTCCGTTGTCGTCCTTGTGATTTTTGCTCGCTTTGACAAATTTTTCGGCTAAAACGGGCGTAAAAGTTAAAGCCAAAACAAGTGATGTCAGAAGCGAAACCGCCATTGTCAAAGCCAGCGAGCGAAAGAAAACGCCCGTAACGCCCGTCAGTAAAGTGAGCGGCAAAAAGACGACAACCGGCGTAATTGTAGAACCGATAATCGGCACGGTAATTTCGGAAATCGCGTTTTCGATGGCTTGCTGCCGCGATTCGCCGTACGAAAGATGCGTAAAAATGTTTTCAACGACAACAATTGCATCATCAATCACCAACCCAATCGCCGCCGCGACTCCGCCAAGCGTCATCAAATCAAACGACAACCCAACCAAATACATTGCCAAAAATGTCGCTAAAATTGTTACAGGAATGACCAAAATAGCGACAAAAGTTGTCCCGATGTTTCGCAAAAATGCGTATAGAATAATAATCGAAAGCACTAATCCAATCAAAATTGCATCACGGACAGAGTTAATTGAATTTTTAACCAACAAACTTTGGTCATAGAACGGAGAAATTTTAACATCTTTCGGAAGTTGTGTAGTTATGGCGTTTAGCTCGTTTTTTACGTCATCGGAAACGGTTACGCTGTTGGCATCAGGCTGACGCAAGACGTTGAAAAGCACGGCATTTTTTCCGTCCGCCGTTACAATAATGTAATTCGGCTCTTTGCCTTCGCCGACAGTTGCTACATCCGAAACAAAAATCGGCGCATTATTCACATTTCCGACAACAATCTTGTTAAGTTGATCAATCGTTGTTGCTTGTCCGCTGACCAGAACAAGTTCGAGTTGATGATTTTCTTCCAAAAGTCCGGGCGAAGCGAGAATATTGGAATTTTGGACGGCGTTGCTGACATCCGTTAGCGAAAGTCCGCGAGAATTGAGTTTTTCGGCATCAATTGTGATATGAAACTCGCGCACATCGCCGCCTTGCACTGTTATATTGGCAATACCCGAAAGCCTTGCAAGGCGCGGGCGAATCGTATAAGTTGCAATCTCGCGTAGTTCGGCAAGGCTTTTAGTTTCAGAAGTTACGCTATATGCAACAACCGGAAACACGGCGAATGTCAGACGATTTATGTCCGTAATTTTCGTAGTCGGCGGTAAAGTTGCGGACAATTGCGAAAGTCTTGCTTGCACGAGTTGGAGCGTGTTTTGAATATCAACTTTCCAATCAAAAAACAGATTTATTTCCGCCGAACCACGAGCCGTCGTTGATTTTATTCGCTGAATTCCGGGAATTCCGTTCATCGCTTCTTCAATCGGTTTTGTCACGGAAACGAGCATCTGCGGCGCGGGTTTTTCGCCGTCTTCGGCAATTATGACGACTCGCGGAAAATCGGTCTGCGGAAAAATCGCCGTCGGAAGTTTGACGGCAGAATAAATTCCGAGCAGACAAACGAGCAGAACCAACACGATAACCGCACGTTTTTGACTTGAAATAAAGCGAGCTAAATTCATAAACTAAAACAATTAATCAGCGAAAGTTTTTCTAAAACGGAGCGCAGGCAGCCTGCCTGCAAGCGCGTGCCAGGCTTTGCGAGAACAGGCGCACACTCTCGAATTAACGCTCAAGTTGATTTTAAAGCTGACGTTTTCCGTTCGTCGCAAAGCCTCGAACGGTGCAGGCAAGGCTGCCTGCGCTCCCTGTTGAAACCGATTTTATTTCTCCTCATCTTTTGGTTCATCCTTTGCAATTTCCACTTTTGCGCCATCAGGCAAACCGTAATTTCCTTCGATGACGATAGTTTCACCTCCGCTCAAACCTTCTAAAATCTGCACGTTACCATTATTTTTGATTCCTGTTTTGACCTTTGTTTCGTGAGCTATATTTTCTTTATCAATCGTCATCACGATTCCTTCATCGCCATTTGAAGCGTCCAAATTGACAGCAGAAAGTGGAATCACAATCGCATCATTAGTCGGATTTGAAGCGACAACAAACTGCACGGCATCGCCAACCCGCAAAACTCCGCGTGGATTTCCAAAATTTGCCCAAATTTCCACCGTTCGATTTTGCGAATCGGCAGAACGGCTAATGAGCGTAATTTTTCCACCAATTTTGTCGTCAGGAAATCCGTTTAGATAAATCATAACTGAATCACCATTTTTCAAATTTGCCGCAACTGTGTCCGCAAACTGTGCTTTGACAATAACTTGCCCGATGTCGGCAATCGTCAAAAGTTTTGCGCCCGACGAAGCGAATTCACCGTCAAACTGAAATTGGTCGGTTACAATTCCAGAAATTGGCGCAATAACTTTTGCCAAAGTTGATTGCGTGTCAATGCTTTGGATTCGCGCCTGAACTTGCTTAATTTTGCTTTCGGCAATTGCTTTGGAGTTTGGATTGACCGCCAAAGTAGTGAGTTTTGAATTTTTTTGAACCAATTGCAAAGCGTTTTCAGCGTTATTCAGCGCGAGTTGTGAAGACTCCAATTCTTTGAGCGAAATCCCGCCTTTGTCGTATAAGTCTTTGCGGCGATTGTAGGTTGCGCGGGCATTGTCAGCGTTTGCCTTTGCGTCCGCAAGGTCTTTTTCAAGTTGATATTTATTTTGTGGAACGGTTACATTTTGCAAAGTTTGCAAGTTTAATTTTGCTTCTTCGAGTACTGTAACTGCTTCATTTCGTTGTGCTTGCAAATCCTGTGAAGCTAGAATTGCCAGAACATCACCTTTTTTGACGAACTCATTTTTAAGCAAACGCATTTGTTTAATTTGTGCCGAAATCGAAGCCGAAACAGTTGATTGTTCGGCGGGCGCAACTGTTCCGATAGTCGTAAATTCTTGCGAAATCGAAGTCTTTTCCACCTTTGCAACTTTGACGCTGACGACCACATCTTCTTTCTTTTCTTCAGTTGGAGTTATCGTGGCATCGGCAGTTTTTTTGCGTTCGTAGTAAAGATAACCGAAAATTGCCAAAAGACTTAACACAATTATTCCGCCAATCAGCAGAAATTTCTTTAACGGTGAAAGTCCGTGTTGCTCTTCTTTACTGTCCGAAATTTCCTCGACATCTTCAGCTTCGAAAATTACTTCTTCTTCGTCTAAATTTTCTTTCGTTTCTTCACTCATTTCAACTTCCAAATTTGTCAGAACAGAGAGCGGTAGCGACCTGTTTTAGTTGTCCGCGAGCAAGTCGCTACCGCTCCTTGTTCTGACTTGTAAAATCATTTTCCTATTAAATTCAACAAGCGAATCCGCGCCGCTTGGTAATCGTAAATTGCTTGATACAACGCAAATCGTTGTAAAATAAGCAGGTTTTGGGCATCCGTAACTTCGTTGATAATCGCCTCTCCCGCTTGATAACGCACTTGGGAAGCGGTTAAGTTTTTTTCCGCATCGGTAATGCTCTGCGCCAACAATTTGATGCGTGAACGGGCTGAAATTGCCAGCGTTCGATTTGAATTAAACTGTTGGATAAATTGATTTTCCGCTAATTTTCGCGCATTTTCGTTTTGCTGTAATTTTAATTTCGCTTGTGTTTCACGGCTCTTGCTTTGCCCCGAATCAAAAAGCGGAATCGTTACGCCAACGGTTGCCTGCACACCGAGAGTATTTTTCAAACGAAACGGCGAATCTGTAATCGCTCCGCCATTTACCGAATATGTAATTTGTGGTTTTCGCTCCGCTTGAGCAAGTTCGATGTCTTTTTCGGTAACTTTGCGGTCGGCTTCAAACTGTGCGAATTCGGGACGAGTGTTGATTGCCAGAGCCGCGTAACTCTCGATTTCCGTGTCGTTTGGAACTTGAATCAATAAATCTTCGGTCGCAAAAATCTGCGATTCATTATAACCGATCAAAACTTTCAAAGCATTTGCCGCAACAATGTCATTTGCCTTTGATTGTTCGAGTTCGTCTTGTCGTTGACTCGTCTGCAATCTTGCTCGCACGAGGTCAACCGGGGCGACTTCGCCAGCGTCAAGTAAAAGTTTTGTATTTGCTTCAAACTGTTGAGCCGATTGGAAATTTTGTTCCGCAGAACGACGGCGAGCGGTTGCCAAAGCGAACGAAAGATAAGAATCTTGCACGGCAAAAACTAAATTTCGGCGTTCAATTTCTGTCCCGAATTGCGCCGATTCGAGCAATAATTGATTGCGTTTGAGCGCGACTTTTAATTTACCCGAAGTGTCAATTTCGCCCGAAATCCCGACTAAACCCGAATACTCCGTGATTGCATTTGCGCCCAAAAATGATGGCGGACGCGGCGTAATTGCATTGCTCAAACTCGGCGAAGTGTAAATCAACCCCGTTGTAACAGCCGCTTTAGGGTAAAAGGCTTTTTTTGCTTGGAAAATGTCCTGTTCGATAATTTTTTCGTTAATTTTTGACTGTTGAAAAGTCGAGGCTTGCTGTTCGGCGAGTTGAATCGCTTCGGCAAGCGTCAAAAGTTTTGCTTGGTCTATTTGCCCGTAAATATTGACGGCAAATGACAAAAGCAACACAATTAAAAGTGTTGCTATCCATTTTTTGCCCAAACTTATGGTCAATAATCGCATTGCTTTTGTCTTTTGCTAAACTAAGGTTTTTTCTTCAATTCCTTTTTATCTTCAGCTTTTTCTTTTGCCTCATCGGCGGCATTTTCGACATCAACCGCGATGACTTTTCCGGTGTAAGCATCAATATTGACTTCGGTAATTCCACCTTTTGGGTTGCGAATATCAAACGAATAAATCATTTTACCTTTCTCTTTTTCGAGTTCAGAACTTTTGATTTTTCCTTTCACTTGTTGCAGAGCAATCTGCTTTGCACGTTTCATTCCGATAAGTTTGGTTTGGGCGGAAATGCTTGCAACGGCAAACAAACCGACCAAAAATAATGCGATAATTTTTTTCATAAATTCTCCTAAAAAACTAAATTTCTCTTTCGAGTAATTTGAGATTAGCAAAGCAATAATAAACAGAAGATTAACGCGGAAAATTTAATGTTTCTTTTTGAAAATTGTCCCGAATTTGTAACTAACCCCAAAGACCAGACCAATTCGCGGCGAATTTTTAGTCAATCCGAAGTTCAATCCACCGTTTAAACTGAATTTTTCATTCAGTTGATAATCTGCAATGCCAGCTGCGAAAAGTCCCTGTGGTTCGCCTGAGTCTTTTGATTCTCCGTAAATTTCGGTTTGCAGACTGAATTTTTTGGTTATATCGCGTGAAATGCCAAAGGCAAATTGTCCGCCTGTGACGAATCCTTTTTCGCCCTGTCTTCCATTGATAAGCAATCCTAGATTGAAATCAACATCAAACTTTCCAACTTTTTTGCTGAAAAGCGTTGAAATTATATGGTCAACTCTGCCGGTTCCGAGATTTTTCGCCGCGCTCGCGGTCGGCAATTTGGCAAAATATGACACGGCGAATGACGGAGAGTTTTTTGATTCGTCAGCAATGTCAAACTGAACGCCGAGACGCGAATCGCCAACGCCCGTCGTGCGGAAAAATTGTCGGTCTTGCTCAGATGAAATTGTGTCAATATCAAATTCCAAGCCAATCCTTTCAGTCGCGGCAAAACTAACGGTCAGAGTTCCGGCGTGTTGCGAGCGAAAACCATTGCCGCGATAATAGCCGCCGTAGCCGTATTCGATTTGTAAAACGCCCGGCGTATTAAAATCAGCCGGATTGGAAACGGACGGGCGGCGCGATTTAATCCGAAAAACGTCTTCAATTTCCTTCTCGATTTTTTTAGTTTCGCTTTCTTTTTTCGGTGTCGGCGAAGGTGTCGGAAGCGGTTGCTGCGCCGCCGCGCCAATCGCCAGCAAAATAATCCAAGCGAAAAGATAAATCGAACGAAACTTTGTCATCAATCAAAACTCCCGGTTATCTGCTTTTTAGGAATTACCTTTCTCCTGCAAAATCTTTTCGAGTAATTCGATTTGCTGCTTCTGCAATTCAATCAATTCAAGCCATTTCGTTTCGCGCAGTTCGTCAAATTTTTCGTGCAAACCCGCGATTTCAAGTTCGGCTTTGAGATTAACCTCGTAATCGTGCTGCGCGTCCAAACGGTCTTTTATCGCCTGCCGGTTCTGCGACATCATAATCACCGGAGCCTGCAGAGCCGCCAGCATCGAGAGAAAAAGATTGAGCAGAATATATGGATACGGGTCGAAATTGTCGTCGTAGCGAATTAACACAAGCGAGTTCAAAATAACCCAAACTAGCAAAATACAGCCGAAAATAATGATAAATGTCCACGAACCGCCAAAAAACGCGACTTTATCGGCAACTCTTTCGCCAAAAGTTCTTTCGTCTGCAAATGTCTGATTCGGATTGCGGGCGATTAATCTTTTTTCGATGATATTCCGCACGACGCGCTTTTCCAGTTCGGAAAGTTCATGCCATTCTTTTTGCAAAAATTTCACCGCGGCGTTTCTTAATTTGGGATTGTCCATAATTTTTGTTTTTATAAAAGTTCGTAAGCGACCAAAAGGCAGACGATTGCCATCAAGCACAAACCGCCGATAAACATTAAATCGGCGATTCTTTCGATACGGTAACGACGTTTTTGCGTCCGCGTTCGCAGTGCGATGTATGAAAGAATACACGAGAAAAGAAACGCCATTGCATCAATCGCCAAAATGTTGTCGCTGATTGAACCGACTTCTTTTAGTTTTCCGATTTGAAAAATACCGATAACCGTCAGACACACGCCGACCATCGCTGCCGAAACCGAAAAAATATGTAGCGAAATATCTTCTTCCAAATCTATTTCGCCGTCTGATTTATCGTCTTGGCTTTTTTCTCTCTTCATCTTGTTTTCAATCTATCGGATTGTATTGCCATCCTCTCTTTTTACTCTCTCTTACCGGCATTGCCAAGCGCAAAAACGGCGAGCAACACGAATAGACCTTCGACCACCAACGACAGAATGCCTAACGGTTCGAGCCACAGGTCAACCGGCAGTCCGGGCATCCCGACAGTTCGGCTAACAGCATAGCCGACAATCGCGCCGCCCGCCATCAGCAAACCTAAAAGCCAGCCCCAAGCCGCGCCGCGCCAGATTCCGTATGCCGCGACGATTGCGCCGACACCGTTCAAGGTGAACAAAATGCCTTTATAAGCTATCTCACTAAAAGCGTCGGGCGCGTCGTAAAAATGGATGATGCCGGTAATTAATATTAAAAATATGCCTGTCCAAGTTATAAATTTTGAATTATTATTCATTGTTTTTCCCTCATTATTTTTAATCGGTAGATCGTGTTTCATCGAATTTGTCAGGAAATCGCCCGCGCAATGCCGAACGCCGCCGCCGCCGCCAAACCGCCGATGAGCGCGGTTTGCAATGCGCTTTTGACGGGACTCGCGCCCGTAAATTTGCCTTTGATAAAACCAAATACGAGCAGCGCGAAAAGCGTGGTGAAGACCGACACGAGCAACGCGTCGTGAGCGGTATTCATCAGCATATACGGCGCGAGCGGAATTAAACCGCCCGTGATATACGCTCCGGCAATCGTCAGCGCACTCGTTAACGCTCGGCGCGGATTCGGCTTTTCGAGTCCGAGTTCAAAGCGCATCATAAAATCAACCCACGCTTCCGGTCGTCGCTCCAGAGCTTTGACAACCGACGCGCTTTCTTCGGGCGCGATGCCGTAAGACTCGAAAATCTCCGTTACCTCCAGCCGCTCGGCGACTGACTTTTCGATGATTTCAGATTGTTCCCGTTTGCGTTCGCTCGCAAAGTGTTCGGCATCGGATTTGGCAGCGAGATAACCGCCCAAGCCCATCGCAATCGAACCGGCGACGACTTCCGCCAAGCCCGCCGTGACGATAATATTTGTCGAACTCACCGCGCCTGACAATCCGGCGGCGAGCGCGAAAGGAACGGTCAAACCGTCGCTCATTCCGATAACGACATCGCGGACAACTTCTCCGGCAGTAAAATGTTTTTCTAAGTGATGAGTTTGCGGCATTTATTATCTCCCGAGTTACTCGAAAACTTTTTCCAGATTATCCACTTCGTCCAAAATCGGCGTGGCGAGTTTGGCGTAATCCGCCGGAGTTTTCGCCGCTTCGATTTTGACGACCAGATTTTCAAACGCGGCAGCTTCTTTTTTACCGCCTTTAGCTTCGATTTTCGCTTTCACCGCGTCCCAATTTTGGCGAATCATTTGGGCGGTTTCGCGCAATTTTGACTCGTCTTGTGCCGCCGACCAAATTTCAAGTTCGCGCCCGTAAAAATCCAGTTTGACGACTTCGACCGGAACTGTCGGATTATATTTCGCCGTTAAGTTTGCTACTTCGAGTGTCATTTGATTGGCTTCGATTAAACTGGTGTTTTTATCTTTGTTTGCAACCACTTTTTCAAGTTTTCCAAGCGTTGCTTCAAAATTCGCCGAGCCGATTTTTTCGGCGTTAATTTTTTCGGCGACAATTTTCAAGTCGTTTAATTTTGTGTTCGCCAATTTCCAATCGCCGATTTTCGCCGCGTCGTAAATGTTTTCGCCAAACTCGCCCGCGTCAATTAGCGATGCCGGAACTTTATCGGCAACGATTGCCGGTTTGCTTACGGGATTTTCCGGCGGCGCGTTCGGAATTTGTCCGCTCGCGTTCGTTTTGACAGTTGTTTCGGTTTTGCCGAAAAAGCCCCAAATTCCGACAATAAAAGCGATGGCTACAATTGCTATTCCCGCCAAAGCCCACATTTTCCAATTCCAATGATTTCCGTTTTTATTTTCAATTGTTGTCGTGTTCATAACTTACCTCTTTTTTGATTCGGCTTCAAGATTAAATCCAACCTCAAAGCCGCAATATTCCGAAAGATTCGGTCGAAAACTCAGTGCGAATTAGTCATTTCCCCTGAATTATTTTTCTTCCCAAGATGCGAACCGGCTTTTTAATGGACAGTCCGCATCTTCCTTGACGTTTGCCCGACGGCGAAATTACCAACGGGCGGTTTTAATATTTCGCTCAAGCTACAACCACTTTACAAAAGCGAAGCTAAACGCGGGATTAACAGAAGACATTTTTTGAAATTATTTTTTGGTAGGAAATTGAATGGAAAATGTGCTGCCTGATTCATCCGATCTGACGAGTTTGAGTTCGGCTTGATGAAGCGTAGCAATCCATTTAGAAATGGAAAGTCCGAGACCTGCGCCGCTTGATTCTTCGCCGCGAGTGCGGGATTTGTCAGTTCGATAAAAGCGTTCAAAAATTTTTACTTGCTCGTTTTCGGCGATTCCGAAACCTGTGTCTGAAATTGTAACTGCATTATTTGCCAGATTTACCGAAATTTCTCCGCCTTTACGATTATATTTTACAGCATTATCGAGCAAGTTTAAAAACAGACGGCGAAGCAATTGTTCATCGCCCGAAATTTCGGTTTCGACGGTTGATAAATTTATTGAAATCTGACGTTTTTCCGCCAAACTTCGCAAACTACGAATACCATCCGCCAAAATTTCGTCTAAATAAACTTGCTTAAAATTCGTTTTGAATGGTCCCGCATCAGCGCGTGAAAGTGTGAACAAATCTTCGACAATTTTCGTCAAACGCTTGCTTTCATCGTGAACAATCGCCAACGATTCGCGTAAATCTTCATTCGGACGATTTTCTTTCGCAAGTGCGACTTCCGATTCGCCGCGCACGATTGCCAAAGGTGTGCGAAGTTCGTGCGAAGCATCCGCCATAAACCTGCGTTGTTGTTCAAAAGAATTTTCCAAACGCTCCAGTAAATCGTTGAAAACACTCGCCAAACTACCGATTTCATCACGTTCATTTTTGACCAAAAGCCGCGAATGAAGATTATTTGCCGAGATGCTTTTCGCTTGTCGGCTCATTTCCGAAACAGGTTTTAAACTGCGTTTTGCCAAGAAATATCCAAGCCAAATTGCTATCAACAAAACCAGCGGCACAGCAATTAAAAATATGTTTGAAAGACGAGTTTTAATTTTGGATTGTTCAGCTAAATCACGATAAACCAGCAATTTATATTCTTTCTCAGACAATTTCAGAGATGTTAAAAAAACTCGGAAAGTTTGATTATTGAATTGAAAAGTCGTGTAAGAATTATCGGGAAAATTAGCCGGAAAATTTACATCGGAAGTTTTCGCAATCAATTTCCCGTCATTTGAAAATGTGAAAATCTGAAAATCCTGAAACTTAAATTCTTTGATAGCTTCCGCAATTGCCGCACTTTCCGAAAGTTTATCGTCTTCGGTAGTTTGTTCGGAACTGACGGCAGAGGCGAAATTTTTCGACATTGCCGACAGATTTTCGTCAGTTTCCTGCATCAAAATTCGGTTCACGGAAAAGTAAGTTATCGCCGCAAAAGCAATTATCAAGATCGCTAAAACGCCCGCATACCAAAGCGTTAATTTTGTCCTAATTGAATCAAACATCGTCTAAAAGATAACCTGCACCGCGCCGCGTTTGAATTAGTTGAAGCGTAAAATCCTTGTCAATTTTAGTTCGCAAACGATTGACATAAACTTCGATTAGATTTGAAAAAACATCAAAACTTTCGTCCCAAACGTGCGTTGAAATCTCTTCGCGCCCGATGACTTTTCCTTTTTCACGCGCCAGATATTCGAGCAAAGCATATTCTTTGGCAGTCAATAAAATCTCGTTTCCGCCGCGCCAAACTTTCTGCGAAATAGTATCAATTTCCAAATCAGCAATGATAATTTTCGGTGGACGAACTACATTTTGTCGTCTCAGCAAAGCCCGAAGTCGGGCGAGAAGTTCTCCAAACTCAAAGGGTTTTATCAAATAATCGTCTGCCCCGAAATCGAGTCCCGAAATTCTATCTTCAACCGCATCACGCGCCGTCAACATCAAAATCGGCGTTTTATTTCCTTCTTGCCTTAATTCTCTGCAAACTTCAAATCCATCTTTCAACGGCATCATCACGTCTAAAATTATCAAATCGTAATCGTTGATCGAAACCTGATAAAGCGCGTCTTCGCCATCATTTGCCACGTCAACGGCATATGAATTCTCGCGCAAGCCTTTGCTTACGAAATTGGCGATTCGGCGGTCATCTTCGGCTAACAAAATTCTCATGCTTTTATCAGTTTGAAAAATTATAGATTAACAGAAGATAAAAATTGATACATATTTCTGCGAAATAGAGAGAAAATTCAAAAAGGCGGCATTTTCAAGCAGCCGCACAGAAAATCTGACTCGGAATGAAATCGCATCCGATTGCGGTTTTAATTGAAAAGCGGCATTTTACCGCGCCTTCAAAAAAATTAACGGGCGTTTCGCCGAAGGAATTTCAGGAAGGTGTTAAAATAAATATTTGAAAATTATTATGTTTAAAACATCAATTACGGAAATTCTGGCTGAAGTCGAAAAGATCAATCCGGTCGAATACGGGCGCACGAGAAATTTTCTCGACGGCGCGGTAACACGGCTTTCCCCTTACATCAGCCGCGGCGCGATCTCGTCTAAATACGTCCTAAACTCTCTCCTGAAAAAAGGTTATAAGTTTTATGAATACGAAAGATTCGCGCAGGAACTCGCTTGGCGCGAATATTTCCAAAACGTCTGGGCGGCGGCAAAAGACGAAATTGATGACGATCTGAAACAGATGCAGACCGATGTTAAAAATTCGCTGATGCCGAAGGCTTTGATTGATGCCACAACCGGGATCGAAGCGATTGACAAAGGTATAAACGATTTATACGAAACGGGTTACGTTCACAATCATCTGCGAATGTATATTGCCGCAACTGCCTGCAACATCGGAAAAAGTCACTGGCGCGTTCCGGCGAAATGGATGTATTTTCACCTGCTCGATGCCGATTGGGCGAGCAATTCGCTCAGTTGGCAATGGACGGCAGGTACGTTTAGCAGTAAAAAATATTACGCGAACCAGGACAATATCAATAAATTTTGCGCGACCGATCAGCAAAGAACTTTTCTCGATGTTGATTACACCGAACTGGACGAATTGCCAATTCCCGAAGTTTTGCGCGAAACCGAAAATCCAATTTTGACGACCGAATTACCAAAAAAAGAGCCGCTTGAAATTGATAGTTCGCTGCCGACTTTGGTTTACAATTTTTATAACCTCGACCCATTTTGGAAACCGGACATTCAAGCCAACCGCATTTTACTGTTTGAACCGTCGCATTTTGAGAAATATCCGGTTTCATCGAAAACAATTGATTTTGTTTTGAAACTTGCCGAAAACATTGGCGGAATCAAAATCTATTCGGGCGAATTTGACGAATTAATTAGCGGATATAATTTATCGGAAATCTACTTCAGAGAACATCCGACCAATAGAAATTACAAAGGAACTGAAGAACCGCGAGATTGGATGTTTCCAGAAATCAGAAATTATTACCCGTCATTTTTCGGCTATTGGAGAAAGTGCGAAAAATTATTAAAAGCGCGAAAATAACCTTTGTATAGAATATTTTACAAATATCATTGAGCTTATAAAACGAAAAGAAATTAAATATTTTTGAATATGATTGTAATAATCGGAGCAGGAATCGCAGGGTTGACCTGTGCAAAATACTTGAAGGATAAGGGCATTGAGGCTCTGATTTTAGAAGCGTCGGACGGCATCGGCGGGCGTGTGAGAACCGATATCGTCAAAGGCTTTAAGCTGGACAGAGGCTTTCAGGTATTTTTAACATCTTATCCCGAAGCCGCAAAACTGTTGGATTATGATGATTTACGGCTCAAGTATTTGCCGTCGGGGGCGAGAATCAGAAAAGGCAATAACTTTTTTTTGATGCCGAATCCATTAAAGAATTTGTGGTCAGCACCGCAAGCATTATTTTCTCCGGTCGGAAATTTTTTTGATAAAATGAAGATCTTGCAATTGAATTCAGATACCCGTAATGCCGCTGAACCGGACATTTCAAATCTGCAATCCGATCAAACTACGATTTCTTTTCTGAAAGATTACGGCTATTCAGATACGATCATCAACCAATTTTTCAAACCTTTTATGGGCGGTGTGTTTCTCGAAAAAGAGCTTAAGACGAATTCAAGTTTCTTTAAATTTTTATACAGTATGTTTGCCAAGGGCGAGGTTTCCTTGCCGCAAAACGGAATGCAGGCGATTCCCGAACAGATCGCCGCGCATTTATCTCCGAATCAAATTCGGCTCAACACGCCGGTTAAAAAAATTGCCGGCAAAACCCTTTATTTGGAAAATAACGAAACGATCGAGGCGGACAAAATTATTTTGGCGACTGATGCAATTACAGCGGCAAAACTGCTTGGAGGAGAATCGAAAGTCAAATTTAACGGAACTGTTTGTCTATATTTCGAGAGCCATCTTCCTTTGAATTTGCACGGTGAACCTTATCTCATCATTAATTCAAATTCGGACGAATTGATTGACCATATTCTCGTAATTTCTGATGTTACGGCGAGTTATGCGCCTACTGGCAAGACCTTAATTTCGGTCAATATTATTGGCAACAAAGACGTTTCAGAAGAAAATGTTCAAGCGGAACTGATCAAATGGTTTGGTCGGGAAAATGTCTGGCAGCACTTAAAAACTTACAAAATTTCGGAAGCCTTGCCTGAATTTTTTCAGGATTCAGCAGCCGATAATGATCTGAAGATCAATGACCACACTTATCGCTGCGGAGATTATACGGCGTATCCTTCGCTTAATGCTGCGATGAAAACAGGACGTGAGGTTGCCGCGATACTGTCCCAATAATCTGCAATTTTTGACAAAATACCCGATGAAAAAGGTTTTCACACCCCGGAACGAAGGATTAAATTTATTTCATAAAAGGAGAAATTAGTATGAAAACATCGGGTTTCAAAATGTGGCACAAAAGAGTTTTTTTGCAGATAGACGAAAAGCATCGCGCATTGACAAGCGATGAAGTAGCGAGGTTTGCGTCGCCGAATCAACGTAATGATGACTGAAGTTTTTAGACTCAGAAAAACCCAAAACATCAGGAAAACAATTCTGATTTAACTTGAATCTAATAAGTCTATTTCAGCGAACACAAATGTAGCAGAAACAAATTATCAGCTTTCTTTCTGCGAATATTCTAGCGTTTGCTGATAATTCGGAAAACAGTTTTATGGGATAAAGAAGTTCACTACAGTTTTCTTTTACAAACAGTCAATTAAGAAGGAGTTTATGTTTAAAGTTTCGGATTATTTAATACTTGGAGCGGCGTTTTTATCGTTTCTTTTTTCAGTTTCACTTTGGTTTGGTTTTTTTGGTCCAAATCAAAAAGAGGCAGGAGTCTTTGTTGGGCTATGGGTGCCGTCAATTTTGGCTTTAGGTCTTTATTTTATTTTGAGGGCTGAAAGGAAGTAGTTTTTTATGGAAAATATAATTTTTGTGGTTGGAGTTCTGGTAATGATAATGGTCATAGGCGGATGCTTTCTTACTATGATGTTTTCGTTTACCTCCGAAGCCCACAAGGATGCAAAAAAAGATCCTTAGATTTTCGGCTCGGGCATCGCTAAATTAATTTCAACGAAATAATTTGGACTCAAATCATTACAAAATCGCTTCAAATCATAATTTGAGGCGATTTTGTTTTGTCAGCGAATCTAAGAGTCTGTTTAAATTTTCAAGAGGTCAGTTGTTTCAGCATAATTCGTATCATCGCCAGTTGAATAAAAGCCTTTGAAACATCCGTGTTTTCTTCATAGTCTTTGACTAATCGCCGATTCCAAATTAACCAGCCGAAGGTTCTTTCGACAATCCATCTTTTAGGTTGCACTTGAAATCCGCCAACTCCCAATACTTTGTTGACTATTTCAAACACAAATCCAAATAAAAGTTCTATCCTGCTCACATATTTCTCTCCGTCAAAACCTTGATCTGCCAACACTTTCTTCAATCTCGGATATTTTCCTTGGGTTTCATTGAATAACTTTTCGGCTCCGCCTCTTTCTCCGACATTTGCCGCGACAATTAAAATTCTCATCAGCAATCCCAATGTGTCAGTCAAAATAAATCGCTTTCTGCCATTCACTTTTTTGTTTCCGTCAATTCCTTTTTCTTCTGTGACTGACGCTGTTTTGACGCTTTGTGAATCTACCAAACCTAAACTTGGACTAACCTCTTTCCCTTTTTTGACGCGCACCTTTTCACGCACTGTGTCGTGAATTATTTCTATCAAACCGGTTGTTTCAAATCTCCGCAAATAATAATAAACCAGTTGCCACTTTGGAAAATCAAGTGGTAAATATCGCCACTGACAACCGGTTTTGACCAGATAAAGGATAGCATCGACAATTGTTCTTAAACTGTTTTTTCGCTTTCTTCCATCTTCAATAAATTCTGCTATAATTTCCCATCGGGCATCTGTTAAATTTGTTTCATAACTCATTTTGTTGGCTAACTCCTTGAATTTTATTAGTCTAAAACCAAGTTTAGCGAACCGGATACTCGTTTTTCAATTTTCACCTTCTAAATTTAAACAGACTCTAAACTGAAACTGTTTTAATCAAACTAGCGAAAGAAATATTATGAAAAAAATAATTTTAGTTGCGTTTATCATTCTGGGCTTAGTGGGAATTTTCCAAGCCTTCGGCGGTGTGGGATTGTTTGACACTCTGACTTCGACAACTTATATTGAGCCGAATCAATCATTTGTTCTCGGCGAGGGAAAACACGGTGGATATAATGCGAAGATTACGAATATAAGCAATGTTGGCGTTGAAGTTTTCGGTGAATCCGAGAATGAAGAAAGAAAATCACTTGGCGTGCTGAAACCAAAAGACAAAAGCGAGTATAATATTGCCAAGAATACGAAAGTAATCTTCAAAAATTTAGGTTCGGAAAAAGCCGCCATTGGTATTAAATTATCGGGCGATACAGGTTTGAGCATGGGTTACAAGGGGGACAAGGGGAATGAAGAATAGCATCAAGATATTTATCGCCGCAATTATCGGCTTGATATGTCTGTTTGAGCATAGCGTTTCTGCTCAAAACAATCAGCCGCCAAAGATTCT
>JANOXW010000142.1:0-1653 GCA_031418635.1 Acidobacteriota bacterium | reverse complement strand
ATTTTGTCTTCCCGATTAGCGGTATTGACAAAATTCCGCGCCGCTTTGCGAATAAAATCAACGTAATAATCAACGCTTCCCGAAACATCCAACAGTAAAACCAAATTAAACGGCGCAGTCGTCGGCTCAACCGCTAAAATCTCGCGCTTTTCGCCCGATTCTGTAATTTCAAAATCAGCGTTTTGCAAATCGCTAATTGCCCGATTACTTAAATCCGTAACTCTGACGAGAACTTTTTTTATCGGCGCATTTATTTCGGCTTGCGCGTTTTTATTTTCGGTTAAAACGGGTTCGCGTTTAAACGGTGGTAAAGTTTTCGCGTAATCGCCGAAATATTTCGGGCTTGCTCGCCGAATCGCTTCCGACAGCAACGAATCACCACTACGAATTATCGCTTTTGCCGCATTGGTCAAAGGTCTTTCGCGCAAATCCGACGGAACTTCATTCGGATTGACATTCAACAAAATAATGCCGCGGGCGGTTGTCAGATTTAATTCGATTTGTCCTTTGTCTTTTGTCTTTTGTCTTTTATTTTCGGGATTTGGTGTTTCTTCGGTTTCTTCTTCGCCTGATTTTTGACTTTTTACTTTTTCCTTGTTCCTTAAATTACCTTTGATTTGAAATCTGCCCGCCGCTTTTTCCTTTACTTTGGCGAGTTCGACATCGCTGACAAAGCGCGGGCGCGATTCAGTCCAAACGAAATTATAGCGAACATCATCAAGCGGCACGTCGGCGACAATCGTACCTGTTTCGGTTTCAATCTGCGCCATCATCAAATCTCCCGAAACGCGCACTTCGCCTTTGCCTGTTTTGACGCGAACACGCGCCCGAAGCGGCATTTTGACGGTTAAATCAATGCGTTTTTGCGGATTATTCGGAACGATTTCAATCTTCATCATTCCGTCCGCGTTGTTAATTTTCATCTCGCTGTCGGCAAGAGATTTGTCCGCGTCAGCCGAAATTGAAATTTTTGATTCCTGTGTTTTATCCGCCGTAACTTCGACGCGCCCGTAAAGATTGGTTATTTCGATTAAGCCGTTTGATGTCTGGTCAAAATCACGCTTGAGGCTTTGCGCTTGAAGGCTCAACGCAAAAAGTAGAATTAGAAATAGACTGAAAATTTTCATAATTCGTGATGTTTAGTCATTTTTTGAGCGAATATCTTCAATTATCAACTTTCGCACAAATTTGATGCTAAATTGGTAAATTTTACTCACGTTTTACGATTCAAGTTTTACTCGTAAGTCTGCTCGATTGCTCGAGCCGTTCGCGGATGCGCTTTTGCCAATTGCTGCGCGGACGTTCCGCATCTTCAAACTGCTCCAGCAAATCACTCATTGATTCGCCGCCGGCTTGGCGTGTTTTGAAATATAAAAGCGCGGTAATAACCGACGTAAAAGACGAAATAAAAATACCAATCGGAAACCAAAAAAGTTCAATAAAACCTTCCGTCAATTTTGTCCGAAATTTACTTCCTTCACTTTGCCGGTCATCTTTTTGAGAATCAATTTTTACGCTTCCCGAACCAATGTTTATATTAATATCGTCGCTTTTTTAATCTTTTTTTTTTAATTTTTAAATTAATTAGCCCAATTTTTTTGTTTGTTAAGGTAACGTTTTTATAAAAGCGGCAAAAGAAAACGACAAAAAAAT
>JANOXW010000141.1:0-8080 GCA_031418635.1 Acidobacteriota bacterium | reverse complement strand
AAGTAAAAAGTAAAAAGCAAAAAGTAAAAAGTAAGGAAATAAAGATTTCCGCATTTGAACAGATTCTATTATAATTCCCAAGTTTTGAATACTTTCTACTCCTCTCATAACTTCACTACTTTTTACTTTTTATCTGTCTTTGCAAACTTGGCAAGCGCAATTCGACCTTTTCTATTTCGAGTTTATTTTGCGACGCATCGGCGAGTTTTAGAAACTGCTGATAATTTGCCATTGCATCTAAGTATTGTCCTAAATTATCGTGCAAAATAGCAAGAAAAAAATAGGTAATCGCCAAATCAGGTTGCTTTTGTGTGAGCCAATTAAACTCGATTTTAGCTTCTTCAAATCGCTTCAACTCGAAAAACGCGGTGGCTAAATTGGCGTGTGCCGTAAAATTATCGGGCGCGATTTGCAGAATTTTTTTAAGAACGAAAATTGCGTCTTCAAATCTTTTAACCTGCACCAATGCCGCCGCGAAACCGACGGCGTGATTGATGTTATTCGGTTCGGCTTCGGATGCGCGACGGCAATAATCTAAGGCTTTATTCGGGTTGTCTTTTCTCAACAATATGCATAAACGCCCAAGAATAACCGCGTCTTTTTGTCTTTTTTCTAATTGCTTTTCCAAATCGGCAATATTCGTCGAACTGCTTGCCGCGATTTTATCGCGCAGTAGCTTAACTTCTGAAGTCGGATTTGTTATCGCATCTAAAATTTTAACTGCTTCGTCAATTTTTCCGTCAGAGGCAAAAACTTTCGCTTGCAAAAGTTTTGAGTCGGTTGAATTCGCCGCAATTTTGGAAAGAGTTGCGACGATTGCAGTTGCCGATGCCGTATCGCCTTCGTCAAGCGCAATTTCGGCACGTTTTATTAGTGCGGATTTGTTTTTCGGCTCAATCTCAAGCGCACGAGTTAAACTCTTTTTTGCCGAAATTTTATCATTTAAAGCGTTTTCTAAAGCGGCGCGGGCAAGCCAAACAGAAGCAGTTGGCTTAGTTGTTGAAGTCAGAATTTGGAATTTAGTTAAAAGGTCTTTTAATATTTTTGCATCGGCTTTTTCTTTAAGCCGCAATTCGGTCAAAGTTGAGTATGCGGGAAAATTGTTTGCGTCCAATTCGATAGCTTTAGTCAAAATTTTTTCAGCTTCGGCAAAGCTGTTTTTATCAACCAACAATGCGCCCAAAGCCGTCATCGGCAAAGTCCAGTCTTCGCGCAATTCAAGCGCACGGCGAAAGGCTTTTTCAGCTTCAATTGTTTTACCCAAAGAGTTTAAGGCATTGCCGCGTTGATACTCGGCTTCGGGAAATTCGGGCGCGAGTTTTATCGCTTCATCATAAAATTTGAGTGCGTTTTGGAAATCGCCTTTTTCGTGCGCGTCCTGACCTTGATTAAAAAGCGTTAGCGGATCATTCGGTTCAGATTCTTGGGCAAAAGACATCGCCACCGACGCAAATATCAACCCAATCGCCATAAAAACAGACAATCGCTGTTGCCGATGAGTAAAGATAAATCGCATCGATGTAAAATTCACTTTAATTTTTTTTGACAAGGAAAGGCATAAAAATTCTAACATTTATCAAGCAAATCGCCAACTGTTTTTGAAGCAGAACGCGGAAAATTTTAAATCTAAAGCAGTTGCGTTAATGTGTAACACTAAGTTAAAATTTGCTGTCTAAGAATTTGCTTGCAAAATTCAGTAAAATAATGGCAAAGCCACAGCACAGCTACGAACAACCGGCGACATTCACCACCGCCGAGAAAGAACTGAACTTGCGCTGTTTGATGCGCGAAATGAAATCGGTGTTGGTTGCTTTTTCGGGCGGTGTGGACAGTTCCTATTTGGCTTTGGTTGCCACGCAGGAACTTGGCACAAAAGCCGTTTGCATCATCGGAGTTTCGCCGAGTGTTTCTCAAATTCAACGCGACGAAGCCGATAAAATTGCCAAACAGTTCAACTTTAATTATCAAACCATCGCCACCGACGAGATGGAAAACCCGAATTATCAGGCAAATCCGACCAACCGTTGCTATCATTGCAAAACCGAACTCTACGGCAAACTTTCAAAAATAGCGGAAAATCAAAATATAAAATTTGTTTTAGACGGCGCGAATACCGATGATGTCGGCGATTATCGTCCGGGCAGAACAGCAGCGACGGAGAAAAATGTGCGAAGTCCGTTAATCGAAGTCGGTTTGAGCAAAAACGAAATCAGAAAGTTGAGCAAAAAGCACAATCTTTCAACTTGGGATAAACCGTCGAGTCCGTGTCTGTCGTCGCGCATTGCTTACGGTGTGCCGGTAACGATTGAACGGCTTTCTAAAGTTGAACGCGGCGAAGAAGTTTTGCGCCTTCTCGGTTTTAGAGAGTTTCGCGTGCGCGTTCACGAAGAGATTGTGCGGCTTGAAATCGCGCCCGACGAGATGTCCCGCGCGTTAAATATTGAAACAGCCGAAAAATTGGCGAAAGAATTTAAAAATATCGGTTTCAAGTATGTAACGCTTGATTTGCAAGGTTATAGAAGCGGTTCGATGAACGAAGTTTTAGTAAGGTAAAAATTAAAAAGTAAAGCGAACAAATTCTCAAGCAAGTTTGTTTTATTGAACTCAAAATAAAAACTGGAGAAAAAATAAAAAAATGGCAAATCCGATGGCTGATGAGTTGCGGAGGTTTAAGGCAACCGACGAAAAAAATCCGTTTGAGGCGATGAGCGAACGCTTTGACCGCGCCGCGCAACTTCTTTGTTTAGACCCCGATTTATACGCAGTTTTGCGTGTGCCTAGTCGGGAATTAAAAGTTTATATTCCGGTAAGGATGGATTCGGGACATATTCAGGTGTTTGAAGGTTTTCGTGTCCAACACAACTTTGCGCGTGGACCGGCAAAAGGCGGAATTCGTTACGCGCCCGACGTTTCGTTAGATGAAGTCAAAGCACTTTCGGCGTGGATGACTTGGAAATGCGCGGTCGTCAATGTTCCGTTTGGCGGTGCAAAAGGCGGAATTATTTGTAATCCGATTCAAATGTCGCAGGGCGAATTGGAGCGTATGACGCGCCGCTATACGTCGGAACTGCTTGATTTTATCGGACCTGAAAAGGACGTTCCCGCGCCCGATATGAATACCAATGAGCAAACGATGGCGTGGATTATGGACACTTATTCAATGCACGCTCGTCATACGGTTACTGCCGTTGTAACGGGCAAACCGATTGCTTTGGGCGGTTCACTCGGCAGACGCGAAGCGACAGGACGCGGCGTTTTGTTCTGTGTCAACGAAGCCATCAAGCGTTACAAATTGACTCCCGAACAAACATCGGTAGTTGTGCAAGGCGCGGGCAATGTCGGCGGCATCGGCGCGAGTCTAATGCACGAAAAAGGCTATAAAGTTATGGCTATTTCCGATATGTATGGTGGAATTTATAATAAAAACGGTCTTAACATTCCCGAAGTCTTAACTTATCTGCAACAGACAAAATCTCTCGAAGGTTACTCGGAAGCCGATTATATTACCAATGAAGAATTGTTGGAAATCGAGTGTGATGTTTTAGCCCCGTGCGCGACGGAAAATCAAATTACGTCGGAAAACGCCGACCGACTTAAATGTAAAATTATGGCGGAAGGCGCAAATGGTCCGACCACGCCAAAGGCAGACCAAATCCTTCACGACAAAGGAATTTTCGTTATTCCCGACATTTTAGCCAACGCCGGCGGCGTTACCGTTTCCTACTTTTAATGGGTGCAAGACCGGATGGGATATTTTTGGCGCGAAGACGAAGTTAATCAAAGATTGGAAGAAAAAATGGTGGCGAGTTTTATCGAATTGAGCAATTTAGCCGAGCTTCGAAAGGTTGATTCGCGCACTGCCGCCTATATGTTGGCGATTGATCGTGTCGCATTTGATACGAGAATGCGGGGCATTTATGCTTAAAAATTTACTTAATTTGTAGAAATACTTGCATTTTCAAGAAATTTAAAGTAATGTTTTACGAGGTTGTAATTTGCTCAATAAACTTTTTTATTGACTTTGAGAGAATCTCTCGTATAAAATTTGCAACTGTACTGATTTAAAATTGTATATTGGTATGCTAAAAAAATTCAAAATTTAGGTTTGAAAGTTCTTTAGTGTATGCAATAATTGAGTAACTTAATAAAAGATTGTATTATTATTTTTATCTTTGAATTAGGTTACAATTTTGAAATTCAAATTTTTTAATATTATTTTCGGCGGAGGAATGTGATGAAACTCGCTTTTAAAGCGTTTATGATAACGCTTACAATTTTGACATTGGTTTTTGCAATGTCAGCCCAAACTTTAAGATCGAAGGATGATGCCAGAAATACGGCTCCAACGGTAGGAACAGGTGGTTCTCCCGGCGGTCCAACCGGTCTTTTTACAATTTATGACGGACAAACCTTGAGAAGAGGTGAGTTCACTTTTAGTGCGGCATATAGTAATTACGACCGCGATCCAGGTAATGTTGATATAACGGAAGTTCCGGTTAGTTTTCAGGTTGGTTTGAGCGACTATGTTGAGTTGTTCTTCAATACGGACGCTTATCGTGGCATTAAAGTCAACTCGCCTCGTAATCTTTCCAGTTTTTATCTTCCGAATTCTGCATTCGGAGGTCGTCCGACGATTGTTTTAGGCACCGGCTTATTTGCTGGTCGATCATTTTTACGAGTCGGTCAACCGTTTGTTCAATTTCCGTTTATCGGCGGACCATCGAGATCAGGAGGAAGCACTTCGGTTATTGGTGTTTTCCCGTCGCCGGTTGGTGGTAGCGGCAGTGCCGCGGCAACCTTCCCCGGAATCGGTTCGGCTTTTGGAAGTATTTTGCCAGGTGTAGTTCTGCAAACAACCACTATTGCTTTAGGTGGCGGCTTGACGGCAATTAATCCGACTTCTTTTACAGCCATACCAAGTTATTTACCTGATGCTCCGTTTATCAATCGCGGTTACGGCACATCGGCATTTAATACATTTACAGTTGGTGCTAAGATTCGTTTTACCGGTCCGAATAATCCGGTTGGATTTGGTATTATCCCATTTTATCGGTTCTATGCTGATAAAGCGGATGACGCTAGCGGTTTTAATCAACTGCAACGTGGTGCCAGCCCCGGTGGAAACCGTGGCGATTTTGGTGGTGTTTTGTTTGCTGATGCGCGACTTCGTAAATGGGTTAATCTTTCGGCAAACGTCGGCTATATCTACAACAGCAGTGTTAAAGCCGATTTTCCGAGTGGAACTTTTACTATCTTAGATCGTCCGGATGAATTGCTGGCGGGTATTGGATTAGATTTTCCGGTTAATCAGTATTTTCAACCGATTTTAGAGTTTCGAACAACTCAATATGTCGGTGGACGAACACTAAACGCTTTTGAAAACAGTCCTTTGGACGGTTTAGCCGGTGCGCGGATTTATCCGACTCGTTGGTTTAGTATCAGCGGTGCATATCGCTATCACTTTAACCAACAAGATGCAGATAGCTTTGACAGTGACGCAGTCTTTAGCAGTTCAACAGTAATTGTCGGTAGTAGTGGCGGAACAGGTAGTTCAACTGTTACAAATTCCTTTAGAGGAGTTCCGCCCGGTTTCCAAACATCAACTGATCCGCACGGATTTATTTTGCAATTCAGTGCCGGGCGACGTAATGTCCGTGATAGCGGACAAATAGAAAATAAATTTGCAGACGTAACTAATCTGTCCGTTAGTGAAAGTAAAGTTATAATTCCCTGCGCTCCGGGCGAACGACCGCGAGAAGGCGTAAATTGTAGCGACAAGCAGACAGTTACTGTTGCAACAACAGCAGTTGATCCTGAAAATGATGTTCTGACCTATAACTACACGGTTTCAGGTGGACGCATCAGCGGTTCGGGCGCGAATGTCAGTTGGGATTTATCGGGTGTCAATCCGGGAACTTATACAATCACGGCAGGAGTTGACGACGGTTGCGGCGTTTGTGGTAAAACTCAAACAAAAACAATCACCGTTGAAAAATGCGATTGCTTTGTTCCTGAAGATTGTGTTTGCCCGACAGTTTCGGTAACAGGTCCTGATGCAATTACTGAACCGGGTGGTGTAATGACCTTTACGGCTAATTTAAGTGGCGGTAGCGGTAGCGATTACACATACACTTGGAAAGTTTCGCAAGGCGACATTATTGACGGTCAAGGAACTCCGGTTATCAGAGTTCAGACATCTGAAGGCATGGCTGGTCAAAATATAGTTGCTATGGTTACAATCGGTAACACTTGCAGTGGAGCAAATTGTGCCAATACAGCTATGGAAACCGGCGGTATTAAAGAAGGAATACGCAAATATCGTGAAAAAGAAAGATTTGGACCAGCAGTTAACGATGATATTAAAGCACGAATTCAAAATCTTTATATTGACTTGAATAATGATCCGAGTGATCGGGCTGTTATCATCAATTACGGTTCAGCGAAAGATATTGCCAAACGTGAAAAACAAATCCGTGATGCAATTAAATTCCTGAAACAGGATGCGAGTCGTGTAACTTTGGTCAGAGGCGGCGATAATGGCAGCGGAATAGAAACAGTAGTATTTATTGTTCCGTCCGGTGCAGATGCTCCGACTCCTGAACGATAAATTAACTTTACGTCTTTTTTAAGATGTGAACATTTTAGAAGCGGGTGAGATTTCTTTGTAGAAAATTCACCCGCTTCTGCTTTTTAAACTAAAAACCTATGCACTTGCAGTGCATAGGTTTTTCGTGGACTGAAAGTCCTTGTTCATTCTAAAATTATTCATTACTGAGCGGTCTAAGAATTGCTAACAAGAATTGAGCATTGTAAGTAGTTCATTATCAATTACTTTGCTTAACGAGTTCTTGACTATCAGTAACCATCTTTTGCTTATTTTCCAATGAACGTAAAATATTTTGCTAATATTTTTAATCCATTCTGACGGATTTACTTCTCTTTTCTCCTGATTTTCTTTTTTGACCGCCACTTTTTCTTTTTTCGCTTCTTTGATATTTCTGTTTCATTTTCAAAAGTAAAATCGCCAATATCATCAACACATAAAACTGGATTTCGACTCCGTTTTCAGAGTGATTGAACAAGTGTAAGCCGTTCAAAGTTCGCTTCAAATACTTGAAAAATAACTCAATCTGCCACCGATACGCATACAAAATAATGATTTGTAAAGTTGTTAAATCAAACCGATTTGTAACGATTTTGAACTTACTTCCCACCACCTCAAATTGAATCAATCTGACTTGACTTTGATTTTTATCGTGGCTCAAAATGACTAGCTCATCTCTTACATGGCGAAAGCATTTCGGTAATTCTGCGGCTGACAAACTCAAAACTTCCTGAACCTCAAACAACCAATTATCTTTCACTCGAAAGATGAAAAATGCCTCTGATTTGAAAATATGAGCGATAACTTCAAAACTCGCATAACCTCGATCAGCGATGTAAGTGTCCCCGGCTTTTAAGGCTTTTAACAAAAAATCCCGCTCACTGGATTTTCCACTTCCGATTAAAAATTCGGTTGGAATCATCCGATTCAACTCAAAATTCAAGTGCAATTTGAAAGCATTTTTCCGCTTCCGATACGCGCTCCAACTCATCTGAATTAAGGTCGGAAAAAGACTTCCGTCAATCACTCGAAATAAACCAATCTCGTCTAAACATTTGAGCCGCTTCAACTCCATCGAAGCCAAAACAGTTGAACATAAAACCTTGAACTGCTTGCTCTCAAACCGATAAAATCCGTCTTTCAAGGTTGAAAACGGAGTCTCACCTAAACTTAAATCACGACATTTCTGATTGGTTTGCAATTCGACTGACAAACTTCGCAAAGAACTGACTTGCTCCAGATAAGCAAACATCAATTTCTTGAAAAAATCTGCAAAAAACAATTTCTGTGATAACCCTTCTTGGTCTATAATTGTTGACATTGAAGCAAGAACTGCTTCAATCGGGCGTAAAAGAATGAAAAATAGTGTTCGGTTCACACTTAAATACTACTAATTTAACCTGAGTCCTGATTAGAAAATTATGTAATCTCCAAAAATTGAGTAGAATAATTTTAGAGAAAAAACCTACTTAAAAA
>JANOXW010000140.1:0-5760 GCA_031418635.1 Acidobacteriota bacterium | reverse complement strand
CAGAATTTTCTCGTTGACCAAAATTATATTGAAAAGATAATCTCTGCGCTAAACTTGCAAACTGATGAAACGATTATCGAAATCGGCGCAGGTCGCGGTGCATTGACTGAAAAATTAGTCGAATCAGGCGCAAATGTCATTGCCATTGAACTTGAAAGAGAGATGATTGCCGTTTTGCGTGAGAAGTTTGCGGATTACGAAAATTTTCAACTCGTTGAACAAGATGCGCTCCAAACTGATTTCAAACAACTGACAAAAGACGAAGGACAAATGACAAAATTAGTCGCTAATTTGCCATATAATATTTCAACCGCCATTTTGCAGAAACTAATCGCGCAAAGAGATTGTTTTTCAGAAATGATTTTGATGTTTCAGCGCGAAGTTGTCAGCCGCATTACAGCACAAGTCGGGAATTCGGAACGCGGATTTTTGAGCGTTTTGGCGCAAACTTATTTGGAAACCGAAAAACTTTTCGACGTTCCACCGTCGGCATTTCGTCCCGCACCAAAAGTTTGGAGCGCGGTTGTGCATCTATTACCGAAAAAAAGCGACATCGAAAATGAAGAGTTGTTTCGGGAAATCATCAGCGTCTGTTTTGCCCAAAAGCGTAAGACGATTTTGAATAATTTGAAAAACGCTCCCGCAAATTTGCGCGAGAAGTTTGGCGACATTCCCAAACTTCTCGAATCTTGCCAAATTGAACCACAACGACGCGCCGAAACTTTGACGATTGAAGAGTGGAAATATTTAACAAAAAACCTTGCAATTCAATGATTAGTCTAATTTTTCAATTTTCGCCAACTTCTTAGCGGGAAAAATTAACGACGCAATAACCGATAAACCAATTACGCCTAAAATAAATCCTAAACTGTAAGAAATCGGAAATTTGCCGCCGTAAAAATCATTCAGCCAGACCATTTTCAAACCGACAAAAATTAGCACGACGGACAATCCGTATTTAAGCAGATAAAACTTGTCAATCGCGCCCGCCAACATAAAATACATCGAGCGCAAACCTAAAATTGCGAAAATATTTGAGGTGAAAACGATTAACGGTTCTTTGGTCAGCGCGAAAATCGCCGGAACGCTGTCAACGGCGAAGATTATATCGGTTGCTTCGAGAAAAAGAAGCGCGATAAAAAGCGGTGTGGCGTATCTTACGCCACTTATTTTGACAAAAAAATCTTTGCCTTCAATCGTTTTTGTGACGGGCATAAAGCGCGTGAAAATGCGGATGAGAAAATTCTTTTCGGGTTCGATTTCGGTTTCTTTGGAAAACATCATTTTGATTCCCGTAATGATCAAAAATCCGCCGAACAAATAAATTACCCAATGAAACTGCATCAACGCCGAACCGACGGCAATGAAAATCGCCCGAAAAATCAACGCGCCCAAAATTCCGTAAAATAAAACGCGGTGTTTATATTTGGCGGGAATCGCAAAATAGCTGAAAACGAGAACGAAAACGAAAATGTTGTCAATCGAAAGCGAATATTCGACGACGTAGCCCGACAAAAATTCGAGAGCTAATTGCCGCGCCGTTTCCGCGCCGAATTTGCCAAGTGTGTATTGATAAAAAAGAAAATTGAAAAGAAGGGCGAGAATAACCCAAACGATGCTCCAAATAGTCGCTTCTTTGAACGAAACAATATGCGCTTTGCGATTAAAAACGCCCAAATCGAGCGCGAGCATCGCAAAAACGAAAAGTAGAAATACGCCGTAAAACCACCAGTAATCGGCGAAAGGGAATAGTGTCATATTCGTTCTAGCCTATAATTTTGCTGTCTGCTATCTCATTAGTAAATGTCCGGCAAATCGAGATTTGCTGGACAATTTCGGGACATATAGTGTTGTTTTACTCAGAAGGCGCGACCTGTCTTCACACCTCTTTAGTTAAGAAATCTCACAGTTCCGGTTTCCAAGTCATAAACTCCACCGACCAGCAAAACCTTGCCCGAATCAATCAATTCTTTCAGAATCGGACTGTCTTTCGTGATGTCTTCCATGACTAATCTGACGTTTTTTTCACCAACCGCTTCGACGAATCTATCGTTTTTGGAATTCTTTTCGCCGTCCATCCAATCTTTTCCAACCCAATTTACGGCAGGCTCAATTCTGTCTAAAAGTCCCGTCAAATTTCCCATCTCGGCAAAATCGCAAGCACCTTTGTACCGCCCCGCATTTCGTATGTCCAAGCACCACAATGACTTTCGCACCCGCTAATTTGGTGGCAAACTCAAAACTTCCGAGCATATCGGGATTCATCACATTTCCCGCAATTCTGCCATTAAACGAATCGCCGTTATTCAAATCGAAAATGTCTTCGACCGCGACCAGCGAATCCAAACAACTCGATATAGTCGTCCAAATTATTGATTTTTGGGGTTCATTTGCCTTTGGTTTTTACTTCAACTTTGGCAGGTTTATACGGCAATGACGAATGATGCAGTATGATTTTCAACTCGCCTAATTCGTTCATTTTAAAACCCCACGTTTTATCTACGACGGTTTCGTTTCCGGCTTTATCGTAAAGATAAATATTACCCATTGAAATTGCGGTGCTTCCGTTTAAGATAATCCCGTAATTTTTGGTGACATATCTAACCCAGCCTTTTAACGCAAAGCCTTTATCGTCTTTGTATTTAGAATTTCCGCCGACAAAATATGCCAAGGCTCCTTCTTTATCCATCCGAAAAGTTTGTTCGCCGGTTGTCAAGGTCGGTTTGAAAAGCACAATGCCGTTTTGATAATTGTAGCCGGCATCTATCACATCCGAAGCAACTTTTATGTAATCGCCGCCTTCCATGTGTGTTTTGCTGATTTTCAAAAGCCCCTCAGACCATTTTTTTTGTGCGTCAATAACCATTTTGTCGGTTATGTTGAAATTTGTGGTTTTATGTCCGGGAATGACTTCCTGAGCAAAACCGATCGTTGTTAAGGCACATAACATTGCCAATCCGAGAACAAAACTTTTTGTTAAATTCATCATTTGATTTTTCATTTTTTCTGACTGTCTCCTTAGTTTCTTATTTTTCTAGAAATTTACCCGAAAACTCGAACTGATTCCGTTCAAAGTGCCGGGACGGGTTCTATTTCCCGTTTCGTCTTGGCGGACATAATAAAAATCCGCCGAAAATTTTGGATTGAATTTATGCGAAAAACCGGCTTGTGTGCGGTATCTCGCAAAATCCTTTAAGCGAAAATCGTAAAATGTTTCAAACGAAACAAATGGTTCGATTTTCTTTTTCGCCACCGTAACCTCACGCTTTAACCAACCGCGATTACGAAATACGCTCGCATTCGGACGCGAATATCGGTCTTCGTATTGATAGATATTCCGATTTACCAACGTCCATTTTTTAGCAAACGGAACGGTAAAAGTCGCAATTCCAAGATAACGGCTTTCATATCTTTTCCTCATAAATGTCGGGTTTGAATAACGATACAAATAGCCGCCGCCAAGCGTAATATATTTATTGAACTTTTTTGTTATCAACCCGCCGATTCGTGCATCGGTTGTGGTTTTTACATTGTCGCCAAAGCGTCCAAATATCCAAATTACGGCGTTCAAATCTTTTTTCTTGTTCAAAGGAATAATGAACTGCGTATCATTCCAGAGTTGAAAATCCGTGTCGAAATTCGTTTGTGCCACACCGTTCAAGGCGAAAAATAGACACAAACAACCAAGTGAAATTATTCTTTTCAACGGCATATTTTTACACTCTTGACAAAAAAACAGACCTTTCGCAGAATTTGTCATAAAACAAAAACTACGAAAGGTCTTGATACTTTGTTGATGAACCGGATTGCTTTTTACAATCGTGTTGACGATTTCACCAAAACCACTTGGGCTATCTACTCCCCTTTACGCACTCATAAGAATAATAAATCATTCCCATTTTGTCAAAATCAGCAGATAAAAAAGTTTGTGCTATACTTTATTTTTCTTGAAAGAGCGAAAAAAAGGGAATTTAATGAGTAAAAATATTGTGAGTAAAATAGAAATAATACCTCTCGGCGGCATTGGTGAATTTGGGATGAATTGTATGGGCATTCGTTACGGCGATGAGATGATTGTCGTGGATGCGGGAATGGGTTTTCCCGAAGAAACGTCGTTCGGAGTTGATATTTCGATACCGAACTTCGATTTTTTGGAGCAACATAAAGACGATTTGACCGCGTTGATTTTGACGCACGGACACGAAGATCATATCGGTGCATTGCCTTATTTTTTGAAGAAATTTAATCTGCCCGTTTATGGTTCGCGCTTTACACTGGCTTTGGCGGAAAAGCGTTTAGAAGAACATAATTTGCTCGATTCGGTGTTGCTTCATCGCGTTGAGGCAAATGATGTGGCGGAAGTCGGCAGTTTCAAAATCGAATTTATTCACGCTTCGCATTCGTTGGTTGATTGCTTTTCGTTGGCGATTAAAACACCGTTGGGAACGCTGATTCACACGGGCGATTACAAAATTGACGATTCGCCGGTTATCGGCAAACCTTACGATTTGAAAACGCTTGGAAAATATGGCGACGAAGGCGTTTTGGCTCTGCTTTCCGATTCGACCAACGCCACCGTTCCGGGCAGAACTCCTTCGGAACAAGCCGTAATTCCTGCATTTGAAGAGATTTTTGAACAAGCGGAAGGAAGAATTTTTGTCGCCACCTTTTCTTCTTCGATGCACCGTTTGCAGATTGTTTTCGATGTTGCTAAGACTTATGACCGAAAAGTTTGCGTCTTGGGGCGTTCGATGCAGAAAAACGTCGAAATCGCCACCGAACAAGGACTTTTGGTTATTCCGCATAACACGATGGTTGCTTTGGGCGAATCGCGCAGTATGCACGATGATGAAATCGTTTATTTGGTAACGGGTTCGCAGGGCGAATCGCGGGCGGCATTGGCGAATTTGGCGCACGGAACTTACAAGGGAATGGAAATCGAAAAAGGCGATACGGTCGTGCTTTCGGCGCGGATTATTCCGGGCAATGAAAAATCAATCTCGCGGCTGATCGGTCATCTTTACAAACGCGGTGCGAATATCATTGAAGAAAAACGCCGACTGATTCACGTTTCGGGACACGCTTCGCAGGAAGATATTCGCATTATGACCGAAACCGCACGTCCGAAATACGTCGTGCCGATTCACGGCGAATATCGGATGCTTTTCCGCCATAAAGAATTTGTCAAAAATCACATCGCTGGTTACAACGATGAAAACGTTGTATTAATTGAAAATGGTGATGTGCTGGAATTAACAGAAAATAGTGCAGTTGTTGTTGCAAAGCACGAAATTGGACGAACATTTATCGACGAAGAAGGGAGCAGCGAAATCAATTACGAAGTTGTTCGCGAGCGCAAAAAACTTGCTTACGGCGGCGCTGTTACATTAGTTGTGACGATTGATAAAGACACCAAAGAATTGATTGAGAATCCGCAAATTACTTTTCAAGGGGTTGCGGGAATGAATTTTACAAATGGAATGCTCGATAAAGCTCGCCAATCAATTACGAGCTCAGTTTCGGGAATGTCACAAAAAGACTTCGTGGACAAACCGTTGTTGAAAGAAAACTTACGTATTTTGTTGAAGCGATTTATTCAGCGGGAAACAGGTACGAAACCCGTCATAATTCCGACGATTGTTGAAGTTTAAGATGGACGCTTTGGAACTTTTAAAGAAAACTCGGGTGGAAATCGCGCCCGAAACTTACACATTACTTTCGTTGAGCCACGAAAAATGGCTCAAGTTGCTTGAAACCCCG
>JANOXW010000139.1:0-5840 GCA_031418635.1 Acidobacteriota bacterium | reverse complement strand
TTCCAGACCTGTTATTAGTTTTATCTTGTCTTGTTCTAGTTTGGCTTGAACAAACATCAGCATTTTATCAATCAAGTTACAAATATTAACAGGTCTGGAAGGGTTTCTCTGCGCCCGCTTTCTCAACTTAGATGTCGAACTAAATTTATGAACACATTCCTAAACGAAATCATCGAATTAAAAAAGAAACGGCTTGAAATTGCCAAAGCAAACCGCGATTTTGACGAGTTGAAAAATTCGGCAATCGCCAAGCGCGAAAATTTGCAAAAACATCGCCTTCGAGATGCTTTGCAGAAAAATCAAATAAATATTATTGCTGAAATCAAACGTGCTTCGCCGTCAAAAGGTGTGATAAATGATAAAATTGATGTGGCGGAAGTTGCGCGAAACTATGAAAATGGCGGCGCGTGTGCAATTTCGGTTTTGACGGAAGAAGATAGATTTAAAGGCAGTTTGGACGATTTGAAAACGGCGCGAAATGCTGTTAATTTGCCGATTTTGCGAAAAGATTTTATCTTCGACGAATTTCAAATCTACGAAGCGGCAGAAGCCGGCGCGGACGTAATTTTGCTCATCGCGGCGATGTTGGACGATAAAGATTTGCAAAATCTTTATCGTCTAGCCGAAGAAATTTTGGGACTTGATGCGTTGGTTGAAGTTCATACTTTGGAAGAGTTGGAAAGAGTCAAAAAAAGCGGCGCAAAAATTATTGGAGTGAACAATCGTGATTTACATTCGTTCAAAGTTTCATTGGACGTTTCGCGTGAATTGATAAAATCTGCGCCGAAAGATGCGTTGATGATTACCGAAAGCGGCTTGCGGACAAGGGAAGATTTGTTGGAATTAAAAAATTTAGGTTTTCGAGGTTTCTTAATCGGTGAAACTTTGATGCTTTCGGAAAATCCGTCCGAAACGCTGAAAAATTTACAATGAACAAACCGCATTTACGATACAAAAATCAGACGCGCAAAGAACGGCATTGGACGATTCACATTATTTCGGTCTTTAAATTCTTGAAAGGCATTTTGCTTTTGATTGTCGGTTTCAAACTGCTGACTTTGCTCGACCGCGATGTTGCCCAAACTTTTGCGGATTTTATCAATCGCCACAGCATCGACCCTGAAAATACGATTATCCACGCGATTGCCGAAAAACTTGCGGGCGTGAACAACAATAATTTGATTGCGATGAGCGTTGGTTCTTTCGGCTATTCGGCTTTGCAACTGACCGAAGGCATCGGGCTGTGGATGGAAAAACGCTGGGCTGAATTCTTAACCGTGATTGCCACATCTTTGCTCATTCCAGTTGAAATTTATGAGATTTACGAAAAATTCACTTGGGTTCGCGTGGCGATTTTGATAGTAAATCTGTTTGTGATTTGGTATTTGGCGACGCGCTTAAAAGATGAAAAGAAGGAAGAAATAAACCACGAAACGACACGAAGCGAACACGAAGATATTTTATAAAACTTCGTGTCGTTTCGTGGTTAAAGTTGTTTTATGACGAAAGTTAAGATTTGCGGCATCACGAATTTAGAAGATGCGCTTTTGTCCGCGAAATTTGGCGCGGATGCTCTCGGCTTTAATTTTTACCCGAAAAGTCCGCGTTACATCGTGCCCGAAAAAGTGCGCGAAATTGTCGAACAATTACCAAAAGATATTTTGAAAGTCGGCGTTTTCGTCAATGAAAATCTAAACAAAATCGCCGAAATCGCCGAAATCGCCAAACTTGACGCAATCCAACTTCACGGCGAAGAAACGCCTGAATTTGCCGCAGAACTAAAAGCAAAAACAAATCTCGAAATTATTAAAGCATTCAGAGTTTCGCCCGAATTTAAACCCGAAGATGTTTTAAAATACAAAGTTGATGCAATTTTGCTTGACGCTTATTCGCCACGAGAACACGGCGGAACGGGCGAAACTTTTGATTGGAAAATTGCCAAGAAAGTTCAGGAACTTTTTCCAAAAATGTATCTCGCGGGCGGACTTTCAGTTAAAAATGCCAGAAAAGCAATTTTAGCAGTAAAACCCTTTGCGGTTGATGCTTGTAGTTTGTTGGAAATAAAAAATGGTTCTAAGAATTCCAAATCGGTAAATAAATTTATATTAGAATCTAAAAAGAGGGAATTAATAGTTGAAAAACCACTAAATTATTCTTCACTCCACGACTTATAATTCATCTTGCAGAGTTTCTTCGCTCATAATCTCGTAAAGATTGGCAGCAGATTGGCGAGAAAACTGTTTTTTGGTGGGAACTTCGAGAACTTTTACTTTTGTTAAACGGTTGCTTCGTTTGATTTCGATTTCGTCATTGGGTTTGACTTCGCGCGAGGATTTTGCGGTTAAGCCGTTTATTTTTACCAAACCGGCTTCGCAAAACTGTTGCGCCAAACTTCGGCGCAATATCAAACGGCTGGCTTTTAAGAACAAATCGAGGCGCATCTTTATAAAAGTGAAAAGATTTAAAAGTTTAAAAGTAAAGAATTATCATTCTTTATCAATTAGTGTCCTTTTAAATTTTTTCACTTCTCACTTTTCACCTTTTTTGATTTCGGCTTTGCGATTGTCTTCAAACAAAATCGGCGCAACTAGCGGACGATAATCGTCGTTGATTTTTATGTAAGCCTCAGACCGCAATTTAGCCAAATAAGTTTTGCGTTCGTCGGGAACTTTTGCGTAAGTCATCGTTTTTCGCACTTCGGTTTCATCAAAAAACGATTCGCCAGAGGCTTTTGAACGGTCGTCAACGCGCAAAATTTCCATACCTTCAGTAAGTTCAATCGGTTCGGTAACGCCGCCGACTTTGACATCTTGCAGAGGTTTGGTAAATCTTTCGTCCATTTCACTAATGTTAAACGAGCCGGCTTTTCCTTTGGTTTGCTGAATGTCGGGACGTTCGGAATTTTCTACGGCAAGTTTGCTAAAATCCGCTCCTTTTCTGGCTTGTGCAACGATGTCTTTGGCTTTTTCGCGGACAGTATTTTCATCGCGTCCGGCAAATCCGATAAAAATCTCGCTGATAGTAATAGTTTCCGGTTTGGTAAATTTTGCCTTGTTCGCCTCGAAATAGCTTTTTATTTCTTTCGCCGTCCAACCGTAATAAATTTTCCCGTCAACTTCGCGTTGCAAAACCACATCGCGTGTTAATTGTTTGCGCCAAAGTTCGCGGATGTCCTGCGGATTGACACCGCTTTTTTCCATCTCTTTGTAAAGCACATCCAACGATTTGATGCTTTGTTGTTTCATTATACCGGCTAAACGCTGGTTAATTTGGGCTTCAATATCAGCCTCCACATTGAGTTCTTTGCCTTTTTGCAAAAGAAGTTCTTCGTTGATGATGTTGGCGATAAGTTCACCTTTTTTGCTTTCGACCTGCGCGGTTGCTTCTTCGCGCGTTTTGCCTTCTTGCACGAAAGATTCAATCGCCTCATTCATTTCACGCTTGATGCGCGAAAGTGTTATCACGCCGTCATTGACTTGCGCGACGACCTGATCAACGACTTTGAGTTCGGTTTCTTGGGCAAAAGCCGTCAGATTGGCTGAAAATAAAAATGCAATCAAAAAAATTGCGGGGATAATATATTTCACTGTTATTACTCCTTAATCTGAAAAAACTACTTGAAAATGTTAAATTTAATATTCTGTTTTTGCAACTTGAAAAGTTTGATGCCAAAAAAAGTTTTTGCGTTTCTTTTTGAATTGCAAAAATAAATTTTGGAAAGAAGGTTGATTCGCCGTTTTTAATAATTGGCTGTTTTCCCAAAACTCTGATGAACAAAAAATGTCCCAACTGCCAGCTAACGAACTTCGCTAATTCCAAAGAATGTGTGCGTTGCCAATCTGATTTGAGAGAAATCTCGGTCGTGTCGGAAGATCGCCTGCAACACTCTTTTCTAAAATCCAGAATTTTCAGACGTGCCGTAATTTGCGCGGTGGTTTGCATTTTTACATTGCTCGCTTTTTATCTTTCAATGATTTTCACCTCTTCACCTTTGAAACCGGCAGAAAAAGAAAAAGTCGCGGCTGCCATCAAAATTTTGGATGAAAAAGGCTTTTCTAAAGAAGTTTTTTTGCTCAACTATCTGACGAGTTTTCGCAGTAACGACAATTGGCTAAACGCTTCGACGCGGCTTGAAAACGCTTATGCCGCAACCAATTTTCCGTTCGAGATAATGACGATTTACCCTGATTTTTTTGATTATCCGCAGGACGATTTGGAACGCGCCGCCATACTTTTGCACGAAGCCCAACATCTGAAAGGTGCAGACGAAAAAGAGGCGTATGAATTTGTTTGGCGCAACCGCAAACAACTCGGCTGGACAAAGGAAAACTTCGCAAGTTCGTCAATTTGGAGAAATGTCAGAAAGCAAACCAAAGAATTTGCGCCGAATATTTTTGTTTGCGAAGGAACTGAATTAGGCGATTGCACCCAATAGTTTTCATTTTTCAAGCGCGGCAATGATCAACTTGCAAAAGCCGATTTCGTCATCGAAAACAATCTCATTTTCAACCACAAAACACGGCAAATTAAAATCTAAATCTTTTAATTTAACAGCATCTTTCGCCGTTGTCAGCAACATTTCTGCACCGTTTTCCGTGGCTTTTTTTTCTATTTTTACAACATCTTTCGGCGTATAAAAATGATGGTCGGGAAAAGTTTCGGTTGAAACCAAATCGAAATGTTCGCACCGCAATTGCTCGAAAAAATTATTCGGATTGCCCAAACCACAAAAGGCTAAGGATTTGTCCTTTGTCCTTTGTCCTTTGTCCTTTGTTCTTTCAATGTGAAATTCTTTTAAGTTCACTAAATTTGCGACTTTGTTTTCCGAAACGAAAATCGGGCAATTCGGGTTTATTTTTGAAATTCCAGATTTTAGATTATCCAAATCATCAGTCAAATTTGCGCGTGAAATGATGATTACATCGGCGCGTTGCAGATTTTCCAAAGGTTCGCGTAAAATTCCAAACGGCAGAAGTTTGCCGTTGCCAAACGGATTAGTTGCGTCCACTAAAACAATGTCCAAATCGCGTTTCGCTTGACGATGCTGAAAAGCATCGTCAAGCACGAAAGCCGTTACACCAAATTTTTCTCGCGCCCAATTTCCCGCCAAAACGCGATTTGCATCGGCGACGACAACAGATTTTCCCAAGAGTTTGTTGGCAAGTTCATACGGTTCATCGCCCGCCTTTTTCACTTCTGCCAAAATCATTTCGCCGTCGGAAACAAGAACTCTTTGTTTCGTATTTTCGCGTCCGTAACCGCGTGTCAAAATACAAACTTTTTCGCCGTATTCAACTAAAATTTCTGCGACAAACGCAACTAAAGGTGTTTTGCCAGTTCCACCGACGGTAATATTTCCGATGCTAATTGTCGGCACGCCCAGCGAAAAAGACTTTAACCAACCTTTTTCGTAAAGTGCATTTCGCGCTTTTGTTATCGCACCGTAAAGCATATTTATTAATGATAAGCGGTAAATGACGAGTGGTGCATTTATGGATTTACATTCAACATTCACCACTTATCATTATTTCTTATTCGTTGTTTGAATCAATCTTTCCAATTTGACTTGCGCCGAATGGCTGTCAATGCTTTGTTCGGCGATGCGGGCGGCTTGCATCGGTTGTTTTGCGATTCCGCCGATAACGAGTGCGGCGGCGGCGTTCAGCACAACTAACGAACGTGCGGCATCGCGGCGCGTGCTGGCTAAAACTTCCTTGATAATTTTCGCGCTTTGTTCGGGCGATTCAGCTTTTAAATGGTTGATTTTTCCACGTTGCAAACCGAAATCCTCGGGCGCGAGTTTAAAGGTCTTGATTTTTTTTCCGGTAACTTCTGCGATA
>JANOXW010000138.1:0-5530 GCA_031418635.1 Acidobacteriota bacterium | reverse complement strand
GTGCTGAAAAATTCCAAATCGCCCGTTATTGTTAGTGGACGCGGCAATAATTTCGCCTATATTGACAGCGAAGCCGATTTTGAAATGGTTTTAGAAATTGTCTTGGACGGCAAAGCGCGTTTGAGCGTTTGCAATGCGCTTGATAAAGTTTTGATTGACAAAAAACTGCCCGATTTTGAAGCGAAAATCAATCGAATCATTGAGGCTTTGCACGACAAAAATATCGTAGTTTTCGGTGATAGCAAGGTTCATAATGTAAATTCTTCCGTTACATTTTTTGATGATGAAGAAACTTGGTTTGAGGAATTTTTATCGGCAAAAATGGTCGTCGCGTCTGTTTCCGACATTGACGAAGCCATCGAAAAAATCAACAAATATTCGGGCGGACATTCGGCGGTGATTGTTACACAAAATGCTGAAAACGCCGAACGATTTTTTAATGAAGTTGACTGCGCGGCAGTCTATAAAAACGCTTCCGTCAGATTTACCGACGGCGGCGAATTCGGCTTAGGCGCGGAAATCGCAATTTCAACGCAAAAATTACATTTTCGCGGACCTCTCGGCGCGGAACATCTGTTGACAAACAAATGGTTTATCCTCGGCAATGGACAAATCAGGAAATAATGAAAAAGAAACTCGTCCTAAAAATCGGCACATCAACCTTAACTAATGGCACGAAACTTATTTCGCGTGGCAAGGTTGAAGACATCGGGCGGCAGATTCTCGCGCTTCACGAAGAATACGACATCGTGCTTGTTTCGTCGGGCGCGATTGCGACGGCGAAACAACATATCAACATCAAAGACGCGGGCAAACTCGTCGAATCGAAACAAGCGTTGGCGGCAATCGGGCAACCGCTTTTGATGCGGATTTATAGCGAAATTTTCAATGATTTCGGCATTCGCACGGCGCAATGTCTGATGACTTATCGTGATTTTGAAAACGAAACTTCGCGCCAAAACACGCTCAACACCATCAACGAACTCATTAAATATTCCTACGTTCCAATCATCAACGAAAACGACACAACCGCCGTCGAAGAAATAATTTTGGGCGACAACGACAAACTTTCCGCGCTTGTTGCCGCGTTGATAAAAGCCGATTTACTCGTTTTGGCAAGCGATATTGACGGCGTTTTTGACAAAAATCCGCACATTCACGCAGGCGCAAAATTAATTCCCGAAATCAACAATATCGCCGAAGCCAAAAGTTTGGTCGAAGAGCGCGATTCCGAACTCGGCACAGGCGGAATGAACTCAAAACTCGAAGCCGCGATTATTTGCCAAAAAGAAAATATCGAAACGTGGATTGTCGGCGGCGCGAGAAGTAATTTTTTGATTGACGCGCTTGACGGAAAAACTACTTTCACGAAATTTTTGAAGAAATAAAACAACTAAAAACCGCGCAATTTCAACAAAAATCTTGTTTATGAGATAATGTCTTTTTATTTCAAACCGGAGAAAATTTTTATGCGTAACAATGGACAGAAGAGAAGTTTGTTTTTTTCGTTAGTAATCGCTTTGAGCTTGTTCACAAACACTTTTGCGTTTGGTGAAAACTTAGAAAACAATTTATTTTTTAATATGAAAAATGATACGGAATCGAATCCGTTATTGGAAAAATGGACGGGAAACTACGGCGGCGTTCCGGCATTTGACAGAGTAAAGATTTCGCAGTTCAAACCTGCCATCGAAGCCGCGATGAAGGAAAATTTGGCGGAAATTGACGCGATTGTCAAAAACCCCAAACCCGCAACTTTTGAAAATACGATTGTCGCATTGGAAAAATCGGGCGATACTTTAGGTCGGATTACGGCAATTTTTGGTGTTTGGAGTGGAAATTTAAACACGGACGAATTTGCGGCGGTTGAAACTGAGATGAGTCCGAAATTTGCCGAATTAAATGACAAAATTACCCAAAACGTCTCACTCTTTAAACGCATCGAAACCGTTTATAATGCCAGCAAAACATCAAAATTAACCGCTATTCAAAATCGTTTGACGTGGCGTTATTACAGCAATTTTGTCCGCTTCGGTGCAAAATTAAACAGTCAGCAAAAAAACCGTCTATCTGTGATTAACCAACAACTTGCCGGACTTTTTACCAAATTCAGCCAAAATCTTTTAGCCGACGAAGCCAAATATATTGTGTTAGAAAACGAATCTGACTTGGCAGGTTTGCCTGATGATTTGAAAATTGCGGCGGCTTCACAAGCATCTGCTAAAAATCTTAAAGGCTGGTTGATTGCCAATACTCGTTCTTCGGTTGATCCTTTTCTGACTTACTCAGAACGGCGCGATTTACGCGAAAAAGTCTGGAAACTCTTTATCAATCGTGGGGATAATGGCGATGAACACGATAATAACGCGCTGATTTCAGATATTTTACAACTTCGCGCAGAACGCGCCAAACTTCTCGGCTATCCGACTCACGCTCATTGGACGTTGGCAGATGTCATGGCGAAAACTCCTGAACGTGCGCTGGCTTTGATGGAAGCTGTTTGGAAACCGGCAGTTGCGAGAGTTCACGAAGAAGTTGCCGATATGCAGAAATATGCTGATAAAGCGGGCGATAAAATCACTATCGAACCTTGGGATTACCGCTTTTATATGGAAAAAGTGCGAAAAGAAAAGTATGACTTAGACCAAAACGAAGTCAAACAATATTTTCAACTCGATAAAATGCGCGAAGCAATGTTTTGGGTGGCAGGCGAACTTTTCAATTTTAATTTTACGCCCGTAACGGACGTTCCCGTCTTTCATCCTGACGTAAAAGTTTGGAAAGTTACCAACAAAACTACGGGAAAATTGGTCGGACTTTGGTATTTTGACCCGTTTGCCCGCGAAGGAAAAAATTCCGGCGCGTGGATGAACCAATATCGCAATCAACAGCGGTTAGAAGGCGATATTCCAACCATCGTTTCCAATAATTCAAACTTCGTCAAAGGCAAAGCCAGCGAACCCGTGCTGATTTCGGCGGACGACGCAACCACACTTTTCCACGAATTCGGACACGCACTTCACGGTTTGAGTTCAAATGTAACTTATCCGACTCAATCAGGAACTAGAGTTGCTACAGATTATGTCGAATTCCCTTCGCAACTGCTCGAACGCTGGGTAGAAACACCGGAAGTTTTAAATAAATTTGCCTTGCACTACAAAACCGGCAAGCCGATTCCGCCGGAATTGGTCAAAAAAATGAATAAAGCCGCGACGTTTAATCAAGGTTTTGCTACCGTCGAATATATGGCGAGTGCTTTGGTTGATATGAAACTGCATCTTGCCGGTGCCAAGAAAATTAACATTGATTCGTTTGAAAAAGAAACGCTCGCCGAACTCGGAATGCCGAAAGAAATGGTGATGCGCCATCGTCTTCCGCAATTCGGACATCTTTTTTCCAGCGACGGATATGCTGCCGGATATTACAGCTATATTTGGTCAGACGTAATCAGTTCGGATGCTTACACCGCTTTTACCGAAGCTAACGGTGCCTACGATAAAAAAGTTGCCGCCAGATTGATTAAATACGTTTTCTCCGTCGGCGACACTATTGACCCCGAAATCGGTTACAGAATGTTTCGCGGTAGAGATCCAAAGGTTGATGCTTTAATGATTCAACGCGGTTTTCCGGTTGTGGAAACTGCCAAGATGAAGGGTAAAAAGTAAAAGTTAAGAATTTACTTTACTTGAGCTAAAAAAGACGCTTCTTGCCAAATTGCAGAAAGCGTCTTTTTTTATAAAAACCGATGAATCTGCGTTTTGCTGGTAATTTTTGCCTATTGCCGAAAAATAAACTGCACTTCCTTGCAAATAAAGGGTGTTCACTTTGGCTCAATTATTGCGATTTGGATAATTTAGGATTTGTTTTTATTGTTTTTTTTTCTGCCATTATCGGATTTTTCAATTTTGCAGTTCTTTATTGGTGTGGAATTCCAATCTTGGGATTGCTGATATGATTGACTTTAAATCAAATAGCGTCGCGGGAAATTAACACGCGACGCTATTTGAATCGCTTTATTTGTCTTTATCGCAAAATCGCTATTTGATGTAACTATAGATAATAAATCCGGCGGCTTTGACCGGCTGATTGTCAACGAGAACGGGTTTAAATTTTGAGCGGCGGGCGGCATCTTCGGCAGAACCGCGTAAAAGCGCATTGCCCGAAGTAGATTTGGCAGATGTAACAGTTCCCTGCTCATCAAGCATTAGTTGAACAATAACTTTTCCTTGTATCCCCAATCTTCTGGCATCTGACGGATAAACCGGAGGTTGTAGTCTGACGGCACGCGAGTTTAGATCTCCGACATCAATAATTTGTGTAGTGGTGTTTTGAACAGGTAACACAGGCGATTCCGGTTTATCCGTTTTCGGAACAGAACCTACTTGCTTTATTTGAACTCGTTGCAAATTGTTTTTAGCTAACTCATTAGTAGTGTCCAAATTAATCGCTTTTTGATAATCGTTAACGGCTTCCTGTAACTCGCCTTTTTTTTCGTAACAGTATCCGCGATTGTTATAAGCAATTGAGTTTTTCGGATTGAGTTCGATGGCTTTGTTGTAATCGGCAAAGGCAATGACGTAATCCTGTTTGTCGCAAAAAGCCGATCCGCGATTTGAATAAGCCGAAGCATATTTAGGATGTAATTCGACGGTTTTATTATAGTTAAGAATTGCCTGATCGTTATCTTTTTTGTCCAAATAAGCATTGCCACGAATGAAATATGCAAGAGCGAAATTAGCCGATGCGCTGATGATTTTACTACAATCTTCAATCGCTTTGTCAGGATTTTCGCTCCTTGTTGATTTATAAAATATACATTGCATCATCGGTTGCGACGCAAGTTCGGGTTTTATATTAGTTGAGGTTTTGTAATCTTCAAACGCACGAATGAGGTCGGCTTTATATTGATAGGCAAATCCGCGACTGTAATAGGCTACGGCATCTTGCGGATTCAATTTAATAATTTCATCATAATCGGCAATGGCGCGGTCATATTCGCCCCTGGCAAGAAAATCATCAGCACGTTTTTGGTAAAACGCCGCGTCCGGCGGTATTGGCGTTGGTATCGGAGTTGGTGTCGGTGTCGGTTTTGGCGTAGGAGTTCCGGTCGGTTTCGGACTTTTTTGCCGAATCGCCTCGATAAGTTCAACGCTTGCGCCGTTGTTCCGCAGTTCATCTTCAATCTGCGGTGTCAGCGTAAAAGTAATTCCTCGCTGCTTGACCGCTTCAGTCAAAATCTCATTTTTCTGCACTAACGTCGCTTTTTTTGACCGCAAAGCGATTAGAATATCGGTTAAACTCAGTTGCACTTGTTGAGCGTGTCCGCTATGCCACACCAGCGTCAGCAAAAGTAATGGCAGAATCAACAAAAAAATAGCGGCAACCGTTAAGCGTCCTTGTCGGGTTTGGGAATAGAATATGGATTTCATATTTTCTGCTTCATAAATTTAATAGATTAACTTGCGTTTGTGCAAATTTTAATCCTGTAAAACAAAAATAGCAATATTTTATTAAATTTTCTTAGTGCGGC
>JANOXW010000137.1:0-7069 GCA_031418635.1 Acidobacteriota bacterium | reverse complement strand
TTTTGCTTGCGTTTATGATTCGCCGATTGCTCACGGGAAATTGAAAATTGTTGATTTTAGCGAAGCCGAAAAAGCAAAAGGCGTAGTAAGGATTATCACGGCAAAAGATTTAATCGGCGAAAATCAGATTGGCGGAATTTTGCCTGATGACCCGCTTTTGGCTGACACGGAAGTTCATTTTTGCGGAATGCCGATTGCGCTGGTTTTGGCTGAAACGGAAGCGCAAGCACATCACGCGGCGAAGTTGATAAAAGCGGAAATCGAACCGCTTGAAATTATCACCGACGAACGCGAGGCGCAGGCGAAAGGCGAACTCATTGCGCCGCCGAAAGCGTTTAAGTTGGGCGATGCGGACAAGGTTTTTTCAACGTGCGAATATATTTTTGAAGGTCGCGCCGATGTTAATGGACAAGAGCATCTGTATATCGAAACGCAAGGCGCATACACGATTCCGACGGAACACGGCGGAATAAAAATCTATTCTTCAACGCAAGGTCTGACTGCCGTGCAACGCGCCGTTTCGCGTGTTACTGCGCTTCCGATGAATTTGCTCGAAGTGGATGTTACAAGACTTGGTGGCGGTTTTGGCGGAAAGGAAGACCAAGCAAATGCATGGGCGGCGTTGTGTGCGGTCGGGACACAATTGACGAAACGACCTGTCAAATACGCGCTTCATCGAATGGAAGATATGCGAATGACGGGAAAGCGTCATCCGTATTCGGCGGATTACAAAATCGGTTTGGATAAAGATTTGAAAATTGTTGCTTATTCAGCGACGTTTTATCAGAATGCGGGCGCGGCTTGTGATTTATCTTTGCCCGTTTTGGAACGTACGCTTTTTCATTGCACGAATTCATATTTCATCCCGAATGTTTCGGCAACCGCTTATTCTTGCAAAACAAATTTGCCGCCAAACACGGCTTTTCGAGGTTTCGGCGGACCGCAAGGAATGTTTGTTATCGAATCGGCAATTGCACACGCGGCGGAGAACTTGAATGTTTCGGCTTCGGAAATTCAGCGAAAGAATCTAATTGTGGACGGCAACGAATTTCCTTACGGGCAAATCGCCGAATCGGAAGCGATAACGAGTTGGACGCAAGCCGATGAAAAATACGATTTTGTAAAACTTCAAAAAGAAGCCGACGAATTTAATCAAAACAATAAATTCATCAAAAAAGGCGTTGCGCTTCAGCCTGTTTGTTTCGGAATTTCGTTCACGAAAACGCCGATGAATCAAGCGCGTTCATTGGTTCACGTTTATACTGACGGAAGCGTGGCGATTTCAACGGGCGCAGTTGAAATGGGACAAGGCGTAAATACGAAAATCGCACAAGTAGCCGCCAAAGTTTTTTCTTTGCCGATTGAGCGCGTCAAAGTTCATACGACAAATACTCTGCGAATCGCTAACACTTCGCCAACTGCCGCTTCTGCCGCCGCCGATTTGAATGGACGCGCAACTGAAATGGCTTGCGAAACAATTTTGAAAAGATTAAAAGACGTGGCGAAAGATTTGGTTGAGGCACGAAGCGTGGACGATGTTGAACTCGAAAACGGCTTTGTTTTTCGCAACGGCGAAAGCACGAATTTAGATTGGCTTTTGTTAGTCAATGAAGCATTTATGCAAAGAGTCAACTTGAGCGAACACGCGCATTATGCGACTCAAGGCATAAATTTCGATTGGTCAATCGCTAAAGGCAATCCGTTTGCTTATCACGTTTATGGAACGGCGATTGTTGGCGTTACGGTTGATTGTCGGCGCGGAATTTATGAAGTTGATTATGTCAAATGTTGCCACGATTTTGGCAGTTCGATGAACACTTCGGTTGACTACGGACAAATCGAAGGCGGAATTGTCCAAGGCATCGGTTGGATGACGATGGAAGAAATTTTTTACGATTCAAAGGGACGACTTCGCTCAAACGCGCTTTCAACTTACAAAATTCCCGACATTTATTCCGTGCCAAAAGAAATTGCGATTTTATCGCTTGAAACTTCGCGTGAAAACCTCGCAATTTTTAATTCCAAAGCCGTCGGCGAACCGCCTTTGATGTATGGCATCGGCGCGTATTTTGCGATTCGTGAAGCCGTGAAATCATTTAACGCGGAAAATTTGCCGAAATTCGACGCGCCTTTTACGCCCGAAAAGGTTTTGATGAATTTGTATTCCGAAACTGTCAAAAAGATGAAAGTAAAAATCTAAATAATAAAATCTATGAAATTTCAAATAGAACAAACCGTCGAAATTCTTGCTCAAACACCTGTAACCGTCAAATCTTTGCTCGGAAATCTGTCTAATGATTGGACGAAAAACGAGGTAAATTCTGAAAATTGGAGTCCGTTTGATGTTGTTGGTCATTTAATCCACGGCGAAGAAACCGATTGGATTCCACGCGCTGAAATTATTCTTGCTCAAGGTAAAAATCCGACGTTTGAATCGTTTGACCGTTTTGCTCAATTTGAAAATTCAAAAAGCAAAACTTTGAATGAACTGATTGAAAATTTCGCCGAATTAAGAAAGAAAAATCTCGAAACACTTCGTAAAATGAATTTAACCGAAGAAAAACTGCAACTAAAAGGAATTCATCCTGAATTGGGCAAAGTAACACTCGAACAATTACTTTCAACGTGGACAATTCACGACTTGACTCACATCAAACAAATCGTAACGATTTTGGCTCATAAATACACCGAAAATGTCGGCGTTTGGAAAGAGTATTTATCAATTCTGCAATAACTTCCGATGAAATGAATAAAGAATTGGAAATCTGGCAATTTGCCGCCAAAAGATAGAAGTGTGATGAGTCTTTGATGTTGCTTGTCGTGGCGGAAAGTTCGGGAAGTAGTCCGGGCAGACAAGGTTTTAAGATGATTGTTGCTTCCGACGGATTATGCGGAAGTATTGGTGGCGGCGTGATGGAAGTGCGGCTTGTCGAACTCGCTAAATTACGAATTACGAATTACGAATTACGAGTAAAAGCTGAAATTATTGAGCAAATTCATCGAGAAAATTCGCCGAATCGAAGCGGAATGATTTGTTCGGGTTCGCAGACGGTTATTCTTTTTCGTTTAAATTCAGAGCATTTGAAAACAGTTGAAGCACTTATTTACAGACTCAAAAACCAGCTTTCGGGCAGATTTCAAATTTCAAATTTCAAATTTCAAATTTTAGAAAACAAAGATGATGAATTAGATTTCAGATTCGAGAAAAAAGGCGAAGACGAATTTATCTACGAAGAAAATCTCGGTTTCAAGAATAAACTTTTTATCATCGGCGGCGGACATTGTGCGCTTGCGCTTGCGGAATTGATGGCGAAGTTGGATTTTTATATTGCGCTTTTTGATGACCGTGAAGAGTTGAATACTTTGGCAAAAAATGAGTTTGTTCACGAGAAAAAAATTGTCGAATCTTACGAAACAATCAGTGAATTTATCGAATCGGGAACGAACCATTATGTTGTTGTGATGACGCTTGGTTATAAATTTGATGAAATCGTTATTAGAAAATTGATTGATAAAAATTTCAAATATTTTGGCGTTCTCGGAAGCAAGGCGAAGATGAAAATTTTGCTCAAATCGCTTGAAAAAGAAGGTTTTGATAAGAAAAGACTCGCAAACATTCGCACACCAATCGGCTTAAAAATCAACAGCCGAACGCCCGAAGAAATCGCCGTTTCGATTGCGGCGGAGATTATTATGCACAAGAACGAAAATTAAAAAGCAGTTAGAATATTCAAGTAACTTTCGTCTAACATCGCGTTTATCTTCAATGAAATTTATAATCGGAAATGTCTGAAAATTTATTGCAAAACCTCAAGCTGTTTTTGGCAACTAAACAAATTATTACGGAGAATTTTACGAATGAAAATGAGAATTAGAAACACGGCAATTATGCTTTTTGTCGCGCTGTTTATCGGCGCAAGTTTGGCGCATATCGGTTACGCGCAAAAATCTTCAACTATTGCAGTTGAAGATTTTCACTCTTACTCGAATCCGCAAGCGGTCAAAGTGCGCCACGTTGACCTTGATTGGAATGTTTTGTTTGATAAAAAGGTTTTGCAAGGCAGGGCGATTTTGAGTATTGAACGCGCACCGAATGCGAAAAACGCGCCGATTATTCTCGACACACGCGATTTGCAGATTGCCAAAGTCGAAACTTCCGGCAATGGTAAAACTTATAAAAAAGCTGAATTTAACGTCGGCGAAACCGATAAATTTCTCGGCGCACCGTTGACGATTCAACTTCCTGCCAATGCAAAATTTGTCCGTATCGCATATTCGACAAGCCCGAAGGCTTCGGGTTTGCAATGGCTTTCGCCGCCACAAACGGCGGGCAAAAAAACGCCGTTTATGTTTTCGCAAGCGCAGGCGATTCACGCCCGCAGTTTTATTCCGCTACAAGATTCGCCGCAAGTGCGCGTTACATATACGGCGCACGTCCGCACACCAAAAGGTTTGTTGGCGGTGATGAGCGCGGAAGGAAATTCGCAAAACAATAATGCACGAAACGGCGATTATAGATTCAAAATGACACGGGCGATTCCGCCTTATTTGATTGCGGTTGCCGTCGGCGATTTGCAGTTTAGTTCGTTAGGAAATCGCACGGGCGTTTATTCCGAACCGTCGGTTATTAAAAAAGCCGCGTTTGAACTTGCCGACACCGAAAAAATGGTTGAAGCGACGGAGAAAATTTATGGCGCGTATCGTTGGGGACGTTATGATTTGCTTGTTCTGCCGCCGAGTTTTCCGTTTGGCGGAATGGAAAATCCGATGCTCACATTTGCCACGCCGACGATTCTGGCAGGCGATAAAAGCCTTGTTTCGCTCGTCGCGCACGAACTCGCACATTCTTGGTCGGGAAATTTGGTAACGAATGCAACGTGGCGCGATTTCTGGCTGAACGAAGGTTTTACGACTTATTTGGAAAGACGAATTATCGAAGCGGTTTATGGCATAAATCGCCGCGAAATGGAGGCGACTCTGGGCAAGCGTTCGCTTTTGGAAGAACTTACGGGAACGGATGAGCGCGACCAAATTCTGCACGTTGATTTGAAAGGACGCGATCCTGACGACGGTTTTACGGGCGTTCCATATGAGAAAGGTGCGTTATTTCTGCGTCATTTGGAGGAAAAATTCGGACGCGAAAAATTTGATAAATTCGTGCGCGGATATTTTGATTTACACGCTTTTCAGAGCATCACGACGGAAACTTTTGTTGATTATTTACAAAAAAATCTGCTCGATAAAAATCCGAACATAGTTTCACGCGCCGATGTTGACCAATGGATTTACAACGCAGGATTGCCCGAAAACGCACCCGAACCGAGGTCCGACGCTTTTGCCAAAGTCGAAGTTCCGGCGAAAAGTTTTGCCAACGGAAAACTCGCCGCAAAAGACATAAAAACAGGCGCGTGGACAACGCAGGAATGGTTGCATTTTTTGAAAACTCTGCCCGAAACTCTCAGCGTGGAAAAAATGTCGGAACTCGACAAGGCTCTTAATTTAACCAAATTCGGTAATTCCGAAATCGCGTTTCAGTGGCTTTTGATGTCTGTCAAAAATAATTATTCGGCGGCAGATGCGCGGCTGGAAGATTTTTTGGTCAGCATCGGGCGGCGAAAATTTGTCCGTCCGCTTTTTGCCGAACTTGCCAAAACGCCCGACGGAATGAAACACGCTTGCGAAATTTATGCAAAATCGCGGGCGGGTTATCATCCGATTACGCAAAGTTCAGTTGATGCCGTCGTGAAATGTGGAGCGAACTAAAACGAAATTTTTGGCGTATAGATTTTCGATTGAAGTAAAATCAAACCAAAAAAGGAGATTTCATAAGAAATGTTTTGTCCGAGTTGCGGAATGGAAGAACGCTTTTCCAATCAATTTTGCCGGGCGTGTGGGACGGATTTGCGTGCAGTGCGCCTGCAATTAGAAAAGCCTGCTAACATTACTCAATCGGCGGCAATGGCGCGTGATGAAGTCGGACGTGCGATTGCCGCGAAGGTTCGGGAAACTAATTTTTTTGAAAAGAAATGAACACCATCGAACATTTGAGAGAACTTTATAGCTACAACGATTGGGCAAATCGTCGGATAATTACGGCTTTGAAAACTTTGTCGAGTGAAAACGCGCAAAGAATTTTATCGCACATTCTGATCACCGAACGAGAATATTTTGAACGGCTTTACGGTAAAGATTCGACAGGTTTTGATTTTTGGCAGAAATTGTCTTTGGAAAAATGTGGTGAATTAGCGCAACTCAATGCTGAAAATTATGAACGGCTTTTAGGTCAATTCGACGACGAAGGACTTGGACAAACCGCAAAACATAAAACCAGCGAAGGCATTGCTCATCAAAATACTTTCCGCGAAATTTTAACTCACGTTCTTTTTCATTCGATGAACCATCGAGGACAAGTCAACATGGCAATTCGGGACGACGGCTTTGCACCGCCGTCAACCGATTATATTATCTATCTGCGCGAGATCTGCTAAATATTTATTGATTGATAAAATTATAGAGAATAATTCCCGTTGCCTGAACGGATTGATTTTTGATTTTCACGGGATTGATTTTTGATTGGCGGGCGGCAGCTTCGGCAGGCGCACGCAAAAGCGGATGTCCACTCGTGGCTTTTGCCGAGGTTATGTTTCCTAACTCATCAACCGCTACTTTTACCGCTACTTGTCCGGTTGCATTCATCTGTTTGGCTATCGGCGGATAAGCCGGTTTTGGTAAATTTATCGCTCTCCCATTCAAAACTCCAACTTCGACCGGCGTTGCTGTCGGCGACGGCTTGGGCGTTGCGGGTGTTGGCGGCGGCGTTGTCGCCGTTGGTTTGATGTTGACGTTGGCAGTTGGTGTCGGCGCAGTCGTATTTACGTTGGTTGTATTGACATTTACATTAGGTGTCGCGGTCGGCGTTGGTGTCGGTGTGCGAGTCGGAGTCGGTGTCGGCGTTTTCAAATTAATATTAAAGTTAGCATTGAAATTTGCATCAAGGTCGCGGTTGGCGTTGAGATTGAAATCGGTTAGCGAACTATCAATGTTGAAATTCGTATTGGTATTTGAGTCG
>JANOXW010000136.1:0-11584 GCA_031418635.1 Acidobacteriota bacterium | reverse complement strand
ACCGGAATATTATTTTCCGATTGACAGGCAATCACACAAGCATTGCAACCGACACAGGAGTTCAGATCAATCGTCATTCCCCACTTATTGCCGTTGTATTTGAAACCCGGATACATGGATTCTTTGTAGAAATCTTCCTGCTCTCCGTGTTTGACTTCATTTTCAAAATCATTCACATCCCAAACGCGCAACAGGTCGCGTCCTTCCATATTGAAATGGATTTGAGTCGAGGCAATCGTGGCTTTTTCACCGGTTTTATTAACATTTCCCGTGCCAAAATACATCGCATTGGATTTGCGAACATCAAAAGCACTATATCCCAAATCAGTCCCAACTCGTCCGGTGCGCGTCCGTCCGTAACCCATATAAATCGTCAACACATCATCGGGCTGACCGGGCGCAATCCACATCGGTACCGGTTTTTCAATGTCCACGCCCTCATAGTTCAATTTAACCAAATCGGAAAATAAATTTCCGCCTTTGGTATTGATAAATGTCGAACCTTGCGTTCCGCCGACAAATTCTTTTTCATCTCCGCCTTGATTAAGAACAAGACGTTTTGCCGTATTCGGGCTGACCAAAGCCACATTGTCCCAAGTTATTTTGGTCAACGGATTGGGCAATTCCTGTAACCAACCGTTATTTGTAAAACGTCCGTCATAAACGCACGGGTCAGGCAATATCGAAATTTCCAAACCGCCGCTAGTTGCCGGTTTAATTTCCGCTTGGCTCATAAAACCGTTGTTAACTGCAACCGATTTCGCTGTTGCCGCCGAATTTGCCACAAACCCGTCGTGAACAACTTTGCGCCAACTATCTTCAAAATTTTTCGGCACAATCGCCGATGTCGTCGTTTGAACTTGAGTTGAAGTATTCGCTGTCGCGCCGTTGGCAGCTGTCGCCATTACTTTTAGCGCACCGGCAAAACCCTGCTTTTGCCAAAATTCTTTAACAATATCGAGGTCTTTTTTATCAAAATTTTCTTTGGCGAAAACCTGCACGACCTCGTGAACACTTTTGCTGTCGTAAAGCGGTTGAATCAGCGGCTGAACAATCGAAACCGTGCCGTCAAAGGCGCGTGTGTCGCTCCACATTTCAAGAAAATGCTTGCCGGAAACGTGCCACTGACAAAGTTCGGCGGTTTCGTCAAAATACATTCCAAAATGCACCCGAAACGGTATTTTGTTCATCATCCGGTCTTCGCTCAATCTCAAATCAATCGGCGTATTATAAACCGGATTACCGCCCAAAATAACCAGCATTTTGACTGCACCGCCGTCAATTTCCCGCATCAGTTCGGCTAATTGTTCAATCTGTAATTTGTCGGAATTCGGCTGAAACGGTTCAATATAAGTAACGGTCGTGCCGACGTTTCCAAGCGCGGAATTCATCGCGTGAGCAAGCGCGTGAACCATCGGCGGTTGATTATCGCCGACAACGACGATTGATTTACCTTTATTTTCAAGCAAATCCTTCGCCAGTGCGTTTATCCAATTCGCATTTTCCGTGTAAGTCGAATTTGCGCCCGAAACGCCCAACGCCTTGGCAATCGCTTTGGCAATTTCAGGGACTTGACTAGGTTTGACTGCCAACCGATGATCGGCTTTCGCGCCCGTCAAACTCATCGTCGTTTCAACCGCGTAAAGCCGATTCATCTCTTTTTTTTCTTCGGAAAAAGCGCGGCTCTTATTAAAATCTTTAATGTAACGAACATTGAAACCGGAGAAAATATCGGCATCAAGCGACAAAATGCGCGTTGCTTGGTCAAATTTGTAAATCGGATTTGCCGGCGCACCAAAAGCCAACTTCGCGCCCGCCGTTGCGTTGTCATTATTAACGGGTTCGTATTGATAAAGTTTCGCGTTCGGAAGTTCGGCAAGAATCTGTTTGAATTGTGCAACCAGCGTCGGTGATGTAACGGTTTCGGATAAAAATCTGATGCCCGCGCCGCCGTCTGCGCGATTTAGCTCAATCGCACTACGGATCTCCGTCATAAAATTCTGCCAAGTTCGCGGGTCGCCACGAAAAGTAATTTCTTTAGAGCGATCAGGATCATACATTGACAAAATCGAGGCTTGCGCCAAAACATCCGTCGCACCTAAACTTTGCGGATGGTCGGGATTGCCTTCGACTTTGGTTGGGCGACCTTCGTTTGATTTGGCAAGAAGTCCGGTGGCAATTCCGCCGAGTGTCATTGCCGTCGCATAAAAAAGCGGTTTGCCCGGCACGATTTCTTCGGGTTGACGAACGTATGGCACGATTTTTTCCGCCGGTTGAATGACACATCCCGAAAGTCCGGCAAACGCCAACGACGCGCCCATCACTTTCACAAAGTTGCGACGGCTCAAAGTATCGTCCCATTCTTCGGCGTGCGCCGGATATTCTTCTTTGACGAATTCCTCAAATTCCGGCGCGTCCACAAATTCTTCGACGCTCCGCCAATACTCTTTTCCGCTTTTTTCGAGAATTTTTTCTCGCAATAACGCAAAACTAATTTTGCTGTCTTTGCTCGGCATTTTATTTTTGATTCCTCAAACTTTTTACAAAAATTAACGATGACAAGTCGAACAACTCGTCAACATTTCCTTACTGCGAATTTTATAATCAACTTTTAACTGCAATCTTTCTTCTGCCGTTAAATCATTTCCATCCCATTCCATATTGTAGATTTCCGATTTCGGGCGGATAAATTTTTCCGGTTCACGGTGGCAAGCCAAACACCATTCCATCTGCAACGTATTTTCTTGAAACACCGCCGGCATATTGTCAATCTGTCCGTGGCACGTCGAACAGCCGACACCTTTGGCAACGTGAATGCTGTGATTGAAATAGGCATATTCGGGCAAATCGTGAACTTTTTCCCATTCGATTGGTTTATTTGTTCGATAACTTTCACGAACCGGCTCAAGATATGGACTATCCGACCATATTTGGCTGTGGCAGTTCATACAGGTTTGTGTCGGCGGAATGCCTGCCGAATACGAAGTTTCAACCGACGTATGACAATAACGACAATCAATCCCGTCGTCGCCAACGTGATGTTTGTGGCTAAACTGGACGGGTTGTTTACGCTCGTAATATCTGCCAGTCAAATAAGAAGACCGCGCAATCTGCGTATAGCCGAAAAACGCGCCACCGGCTAAAAGTATTGCCACGACAATACTTATCTTCGCAACATTGTTTGCTCCGTGATGAAATATCTGTGCCATTTTTATCTCTTGTCTGAAATTTATAGTTTGCCGAGTCCTAGATTTTTCAATCTAGGTTTTGCAAGACAAACACTAAGTTTTCGATTTATTAAGATTCTATGTTATAAAACCTGCCTTTGATTTTCACAGAATCTTGTAAAATCCGCAAATTCTATAAATAAAAATAATTCTTTTAAGGACATTGTGCAAGTTTTCACTAAATAAGTTTAGCTGATAAACATAATTAGAACTTTGAAATCTGTTTGTAAAAACTACGGCTCAACCGAAAGAAGCGCAACGCCGATAGCAGCGGAATTTTCGCCGAGTTGACCAGCAACGATTTCGGTAGATTCAAACGACGGCGTGAAAGAAAGTTTCTTTGCCTGCCCGATAATCGCTTCTAATATCAAATGTTCGGCTTCCATCACATCGCCACCGATGACAATTTTTTCGATGTTAAGCAAATTTATTACATTTGCAATCGCCGTTCCGACATAACTGCCGGTTCTTTCCAACATCATTTGCGCGAAATCATCTTCTTTTAGTGCCGCCCTGATAACATCCGCCATTTTTATTTGTTCTTCGCCGAGTTTATTCAAAGAAGACGTTTGGTCTTGATGAAACCGCTTGCGTGTGCGTCGCACGATGTTTTCAGCCGAAGCGACTTCTTCGAGTTTCATTCCCTCCGAGTTGATGATGATATGTCCGAATTCGCCCGCAAAACCCGACGCACCGCGCCAGAGTTTCCCGTCAAAAATCAACGCGCCGCCGATTCCCGTGCCGAGTGTCGCATAAAACATATTTTGACTTCCACGCCCCGCGCCGAACAAAAATTCACCGTAAGCGGCGGCATTAGCATCATTTTCAATCGTGATTTTAAGTCCGACTTCTGTTTCCAACTCGCTTAAAAAATCAATTTTCTCGTGTTCGGGAATAAAAGTAGAAAAAGCGACTCGTTTGCTTAGTTGATGAATAAGTCCGGGAACAGCGATTCCGATTTTTTCAAAATTTCCGAATTTTATCTTTAACTGATTGATAAAACTGACAAGTTGCGGATAAAATTCTAGCTCCGAATCTGTCGCAATGCTGACGAAATCAATCAAATTCCCGCTTTTGTCCACAGATACAGATTTCAACGCGGATTTAGAAATTTCCACGCCAACAAGTTTTTCACTATTCAGACTGCTTTCGCTCACTTCGTTTTAAAACCTTAGCTGTTATTGTGTTAGATAGAAAACTAACGCGATTTTAGACACTTGGCTTTCAACTGTCAAACAACGATTGTTAATATAGAATAGAAATCCAAAAATTGAAATCGTTTGACGGCAAGGTGTTCTGAAAGTTACTCTTTTTAAGGTTTGTAAAATTTTTAATTTTATTGGTTATGGACCATCTTTCACAAATCATCGAGCAATACGGCATTTATGCGGTTTTCGCGCTCTGCACGATTGAAGGCGACATCACCTTGCTTTTGTCGGGCGTGATGGCTCACAGTAATTTTTTCGGTCATTGGAGTTTTTTAAAAGTTTTTTTGGCAGGAACAATCGGCGGTGTGGTTGGCGACAGTTTCGGTTATTTGGTCGGGCGGATTTTTCGTAAAACGGTCAAAGATTACGCATTTTACAAAATGGCGCAACCGCGAATTGAACGATTAATTGATAAATTCGGAGGTTTTGCCATAATTCTCTCAAAATATATTTACGGTATTCGGGCGGCGATGTGTCTTTTTAACGGCATCGGCAGAATGCCTTTTTGGAGATTTTTAGTTCTTGACACGATAAGTTGTTCGATTTGGGTTTTACTTTTGGCAGGTTCAGGTTATTTTTTTAGTGGCGCGATAACCAGTATTATCGGCGATTTCAAGCAAATCGGCATCGCGCTCTTTTTTATCGTGATGGTTGGCGTGATTGCCTTTTATCTAGTTGAGCGTTACTGGATTTCCGAAAAAGTTGAAGAAGTAAATCCCGAAACGATTCATAAAATCGAGGAAAAAATCCACGACATCGAAGAAGTCGCCCAAGAAAAATTGCACGATCTTGGCGAACGGCTTCATTTAACAACTCCGCCAAACCGCGATGAAAAGAAGATTAGCAATACGGAAAACATTGAAACAAACCACGGACAACAAGCCGAAGACCAAAAACCGAAAACCAAAAGCCAAAGTTCAAATAAGTTATGATAATCGAATCGTCTGCTCCGACAAGAGTTGATTTGGCGGGTGGAACAATTGATATTCCGCCGCTTTTTTTGTTTCACGAAGGCGCGTCAACCGTTAATTTCGCGGTTGATTTGCTGGCGCATTGCCGAATTGAAACACGCACCGATGATAAAATCGTGCTTGAATCAATTGACCGCGCCGAAAAGTTTGAAATTTTGCTCGATAAAATCAGCGAATTAAAAAACGAACCGCGACTGGAGTTGCTTGCCAAACTCGTTTATTTCTTCAAACCCGAAGTCGGATTCACAATGACTACCGAATCAAAAGCTCCCGCTGGCGCAGGTCTTGCCGGTTCTTCGACGCTTAACATCGCTTGCATCGGAGCGTTAAATCGTTTGGTCGGCAATCGGTACACGCCTGATAAATTTATTCCGATTGCGGCAAATGTCGAAACGCAAGTCATTAAAGTTCCCGCTGGTTTTCAAGATTATTATTCAGCGCAATACGGCGGCGCAGCGTGCATCCATTTTCGCCCCGACGGAATAGAGCGCGAAGCGTTGGCGATTGATACAAAAACTTTGGAAGAAAGAATTGTCGTGTGCTACACGGGCGAACCGCGCAATTCCGGCACGAATAATTGGGAAATCACCAAACGCCACATTGACGGCGACCGCGAACTTTTCGAGATTTTTGAAGGCATCCGCGATTCGGCTTTAAATTTACGTAAGACTCTGCTTAAAAATGATTGGACAAAAGCGGGCGAAATTTTGAAAAATGCCCATCCCGAACGCAAGCGTCTGTCGCCGAATATGACGACTCCGCAAATGGATTTGCTGATTGAAATTGCCGAATCAAATGGTGCAATCGCCACCAAAGTTTGCGGTGCCGGCGGCGGCGGTTGCATTGCTTTCTTTTGCGAAGAAGGTCGCCGAAACGAAGTTGAAAACGCTCTAAATCAACAACCAGAAGCGGAAGTCCTCGATTGGAAGATCTGTACGGACGGCTTGATTGTTAAAGAAGTGTAATGTTTGAACCATAAATAATCGTTTTGCTTTTTTGCGCGTAAAATGGTTACATATTTGTTTGCGCTTTCAGAATTTTGAACAGGGCAATATAAAAAAAGTTCGGGAGAAATTATGTCTGATTCGTTCAAATTACAACCGTTAAAAATCGAGCAGTTCACGCTTGAAAATGGTTTGCGGGTGGTTTTAAATCAAGATAATACAACGCCGGTTGTGTCCGTCGCGGTTTATTATGATGTCGGTTCGCGCAATGAAAAAGAAGGGCGCACGGGTTTTGCACATCTTTTTGAACATATGATGTTTCAAGGTTCGGAAAACGTCAAAAAGAGCGAACATTTTCAATATATTTCCAACGCCGGCGGCACGATGAACGGCACGACGAGTTCGGAAAGAACCAACTATTACGAATCTTTGCCCGCCAACCAACTGCCGCTGGCGTTATGGCTCGAATCCGATAGAATGCGTTCGCTTGCCGTTACGATGGAAAATCTTGACAATCAGCGCAACGCCGTGCAGGAAGAAAAACGGCTTAATTATGATAATCGTCCATATGGTCAAGTCGGAGTTTTGCTTGACGAGATGATTTTCAAAAATTTTGCCAACGCACATTCAACTATAGGTTCGATGGCGGATTTGGACGACGCTTCGGTCGAAGATGTGCAAGAATTTTTCCGCGTTTATTACGCGCCGAACAACGCCGTATTGGTAATTTCGGGCGCATTTGAATCTGATGAAGCAAAAGAACTCATCAATCAATATTTTGCTGAGATTCCGAAACAACCGCAACCGCCCGCGATTGATGTCAGCGAACCGCCGGAAGTTGCCGAAACTTATCAAAAATACGAAGACAAACTCGCGCCGTTTCCCGCTTTTCTGTTTGGTTGGAAAATTCCGCCGCGTAATACGGACGAATTCAAGGCATTAGAATTAGCCGGACGACTTCTCAACAATGGCGAAAGTTCGCGTCTTTATCAAAAATTGGTTAAAGGCGATGAATCGGTGATGCAAATTTTCGGCGGCGCAGATGAACGGCGCGGACCTTCGAGTTACATTGTTTATGCCATTCCTAAGCCGGAAAAAGATGTCAGCCAAATCCGCGAAATAATTATGAGCGAAATCAAAGATATGGCGACCAACGGACCGGCTTCTGCCGAAATTCAAAAACTGCATAATCAACTGATAAACAGTGCCGTGCGTTCACGTCAGTCGTCGCTTTCACGCGCCCAACAACTTGCCGAATTCGCGCTTTATGACGGCGATCCAACTCTTATCAATTCCGAACTTGAAGCATATCTACAAATCACGCCCGAACAAATAAAAGACGCGGTAAATAAATATCTAAACACGGATAATCGTGCTTTGCTCGAAGTATTTCCTGCCGAAGTTCGTTGAGTTTTTAGAGTTCTTTGAGATTAAATCTCTTACTCAACGAACTCAACGAACTCAATAAACTCTAAAAACTATGAAAGAAGATTTTCGTAAAATCGCGCCGTCGCCGCTTGCGCCGCAACCTTTTGATATTCCGCAACCTTTTGAAACCGTTCTGGCGAATGGTTTGAAGATTGTCATTTTTGAAAATAATCAACTGCCGCTTGTTTCTTATCGCCTTGCTTTTCGCAGTGGCGATATAAACGACCCGAAAGACGCAATCGGTTTGACTTCGGCGATGACTTCTTTGCTCAACGAAGGCACAACTACGCGCTCAAGTAAGCAGATTGCCGAAGAAACCGAAAGACTCGGCGCAAAGATTTCGGCTGGTTCGAGTGCCGATTATTCAACGGTTTCAGCTTCAACTTTGTCGCTTTACAAGTCGGATGTTGTTCAATTGTTAGCAGACATAACATTAAATCCGACATTTCCCGAAGACGAAATCGCACTTTTTCAAAAAAACACCATTCAAGGTTTGGAATCACAACGCGCTAATGCTAGTTTTTTGGCAAACGAACAAGTTGACAAAATACTTTTCGGCGAACATCCATATAGTGTTGTTTCACCATCAAAAGAAGATATTGAAAAGATTTCGCGGGAAAATCTTATTGCCTTTCACCAAAAAATGTTTGCGCCAAACAACGCGATATTTATCATTGTCGGCGATGTCAATCGCGCCGAATTGTTGCAAGAAATCGAAGATAATTTTGGCGATTGGAAACAGAAAGACATAGAAAGCGTGGAATTTTCCGCGTTGCCAAATCGCACGACGACGACGCTGACCGTAGTTGATCGTCCCGGTTCAGCGCAATCGAATATCGTCTTGGCAAATCTGGCGATTGACCGCACAAGTCCCGATTACTTTCCTGTTTTGTTGATGAATCAAGTATTGGGTGCGGGTGCGTCATCGCGCCTTTTTATGAATCTGCGCGAAGAAAAAGGCTACACTTACGGCGCGTATTCAAGATTAGACACGCGCCGTCTTGCCGGTTCATTTGAAGCGACGGCGGAAGTCCGCACGTCCGTTACGGGCGATGCGCTCCATGAATTTTTCTATGAACTCAATCGGATTCGGGATGAAAAAGTTACTGAAAAAGAGTTGAACGACGCAAAGAATTTCTTGACCGGCATTTTTCCGCTTCGTGCCGAAACGCAAGAAGGTTTGACCAATCTGATTGTTTCGCAAAAACTCTACGATTTACCGGAAGATTATTTGCAAACTTACCGCGATAAAGTCAATGCCGTAACGCTTGATGAAGTCGAGCAAATGGCGAAAAAATATATTACGCCCGACAAAATCGCCGTCGTCATCGTTGGCGATGCCGAGGAAATCTTGCCGCAAATAAAATCTTATTCAGACAATATCGAAGTCTTCGACACCGAAGGCAACGCGGTAGATATAGCAAAATATGGTCAAGCGGAAAGCGTTGAAACTGCCAATGCCGCCGGAAAATGGGCATTGAACATTGATTTTCAAGGACAAACCGTTCCCGTTAAGCTCGAACTCAAACAGGATGGCGCGAAAGTTACGGGTGTGCTTGAATCAATGCTCGGCGCAGGCGAAATTGCTGATGGAAAAGTGAACGGCAATAAATTTGTCGGCGCGGCAAAAACTCAAATTCAGGGACAGGATGTTGAGTTGGTCATCAATGCAACAATTGACGGCGACTCGATGGAAGGCGTAGTTGACGCGAGAATGCCGGGGTTTCCGCCGTTGTCCTTTACCGGAATGAAAGCGCAATAAATTTTCATAATCGTAAAAATCAAATAAGACGCGGAGGTAGTTCGCGTCTTATTTGATTTTAAAATCTACGTCAAATTCTTTCACAACCACACATTTTTTAGAATTTATGCCCTCAATTTGTCCAATATTTACGCCCTGTTTTGTATAAATGAAACAATTTTCGTCATAAATGAAGTACACAACTTTATTTATGACGTATAAAACTAAAAACAGGGAACATTTTTTGACAAACAGGGAATGATTTTTGACAAACAGGGAACATTTTTTGTTGAAAAATGTTCCCTGTTTGCGTATAAATGATTGGAAAAAGAGTTGTGATTAAAAAATAGCGACGGATAATAATTATTTTAGATAGTTATCAAACCAATCCATCACATTTTTATACCAAAATTCGGAGTTTTGCGGTTTCAAAATCCAATGTCCTTCGTCGGGAAATACGATTAATTTTGATGGCACACCTTTCAATTGGAGAGCCGTGAATAATTGGTAATCCTGATCAACCGGCACGCGATAATCAATTTCTCCGGCGGTTACAAGCGTCGGTGTGTTGAAATTCTTGGCAAAGAGATGCGGCGACCATTTTTCATAATTGACTCGATTTTCCCACGGCATTCCTTTGAATTCCCAATTCGTGAACCACAATTCCTCGGTTGCGCCCGCCATACTTTCTAGATTATAAACTCCGGCGTGTGAAACGAGTACTTTGAATTTGAAACGCGGATCGGTATTGTGTCCGAGAATCCAATCAATCATATAACCGCCGTAGCTTGCGCCCGCCGCGCCGATACGATTTTTGTCAATGTATGGCTTTTTGATGACTTCGGCGACACCGTTCATAATGTCGGTGTAAGCGCGTCCGCCCCAATCTGCCGAAACTTCGTCAACGAATTTCTGCCCGTAACCAGTTGAGCCACGCGGATTTGGTGTGAAAACGATATAACCTTGATTGGCAAACATCTGCGGATTCCAGCGATAACCCCAACTATCGTTCCACGCACCTTGCGGTCCGCCGTGAATTAAAACAAGTAGCGGGTATTTTTTTGATGCGTCAAAGTTCGCGGGTTTGATGATAAAGCCGTGAACCTTGGCATTTAACGCGCCTTTCCAATCAATTTCCTCGATTGGCGGAAATTCCACATTGTTTTCCTTTGTCAGCGGATTTATTGTGCCGCCGTCAATAGAGATGCGATAAACTTCGGCGGGAAATTGCAATGAACTAATGAGCGCGACAAAATCTTTGCCGTCGGGCGTAATGCTCAGATTGCTGAAAAACGCATCGCCGCGAAAGAATTTGACGAATGTTCCGACTTTTTCTCTAAAATTCGGTTCGAGTGGAACGCTGTAAATCGGGTTTTTGCCGCGAGTATTGGCTGTAAAATATATCGTTTTGCCGTCGGGCGTAAGTAACATTTCGTCGGCTTGTTGGTCAAAACCGATGGTTAATTCGTTGGTTTCACCGCTTTTTCGGTCATAGCGCATAATCCGCCAACGGTCGGCTTCAAAACCTTCACGCGCTTGCGAACGAAATAAAATATATTTGCCGTCGCGCGTATAAACGGGCGAAACGTCGTAACCTTTGTTCGTTACGGTGATATTTTTCGCCGTGCCGCCGTTTAATGAAACAACGTAAATATCGCTGTTGGTCGAGATTGCCTCAATTTTATCTGGATTTCTTAAAAAAGCGATTTCTTTTGAATCGGGCGAAAACGCATAATCAACCCCGCTTGCCGCGGCATACGGCGGAGCGTCAAAATCGCCGACGGTTACATCTCGCGCCGCGCCGCCTTTGCTCGAAACGACAAAAACGTGCGTCCGTTTGCGGTCGCGCCATTCAACCCAATGCCGATAAAGCAATCTGTCAGTAACTTTTGCCTGAACTTTACTGCTTTCGGCTTTTTCATCTTCGGTTTTGTTGCAATTTTCATCGCCTTTACATTCGGGATAAACATCCGAATTAAAAGCAATCATTTTACCGTCGGGCGACCAAACCGGATTGCCCGCGCCTGTTGAAATGCTTGTGATTTGCTTTTTATCATCGCCGTCC
>JANOXW010000135.1:0-16937 GCA_031418635.1 Acidobacteriota bacterium | reverse complement strand
CGGCAAATTTGACGTATTCAAACGAATCAGGCGCACTCAACGAAGGCGTTTCCGATATTTTCGGCGCAATGGTTGAACGCTTTTCACGCGGCGGCGTAGTAAGTTCGGATACATGGAAAATCGGCGAACAGGCTTATACGCCGGCGACTTCCGGCGACGCGCTCCGCTATATGGATAATCCGACTCGCGGGAGTCAGCCTGATAATTACGCTAATCGCTTGATAACAACGGCGGACAGCGGCGGTGTTCACACCAATTCGGGCATTGCCAATTACGAATTTTATTTATTATCGCAAGGCGGCACGACGAGTGGTGGAATTTCGGTTACGGGCATCGGCGCAACGAGTGCTGAAAGAATTTGGTATCGCGCATTGACCGTTTATATGACCGCCGGCACAAACTTCGCGGCGGCAAGAACGGCAACAACCAATGCGTCAAACGACCTATTCGGTGCGGGAAGCGCACAATCAACGGCAGTTGGACAATCGTGGTGCGCCGTCGGTGTCGGCGCGTGTCCGGCAACGCCGACGCCGACTCCAACTCCGGGCGGAGGTCAACTTATCGTTAATGGCGCATTTGAAGGCAGTCAAACGCCATGGATTTCGTCCGGCACGGGCGTTTTCTACACGGCTAACGGAAGTTTTCCGCACGGCGGAACCGGCTATATCTATTTTGGTGTAAATGACAACACGGCAGGACAAGCCTATCAACAGGTTTCAATTCCGAGTAGTGCAACTGCCAATTTAACTTTTTGGTTGAATGTCAGTTCAAGCGAAACGACGACGACGACACAATATGATAGATTGTTTGTCGAAGTCCGCAATACCAGCGGCACGTTGCTGGCGACGCTTGCCACTTATAGTAATCTGAACAAAGCGGCAGCTGGCACATACACGCAACGAGGCGCGTTTAGTTTGACGGCTTATCGAGGTCAAACGGTTCGCATTCAGTTTCGCACGACCACCGATAGTTCGGTAACAACAACTTTCCGCGTTGACGATGTTTCTTTGCAATAAGCATTAAAACCTGCAACTAAAACAAAAGAGAGCGACCTGAAAAATCGCTCTCTTTTTTCGCTTGCGGATGTTTTAATAACTTTATCTTGAAGAAATCGGAACATCTTCGTCTAAGCCGAATTGAACTCCGACAAATGAGTTAGTTGCACTATTCAAACGATACCAAACACCGTTTGATGGACGGAACACCGAAATGTCCGACTTGCCGTCGCCATCGTAATCTGCCGCTGTCGGAATATCGGTTGAAAGTCCAAAGCCAACTGCTGAAAATCCGCCGGTTGCACTATTTATTAGATACCAAACACCGCTTGAAGGTCGCCAAACGACTAAGTCTGCTCTGCCATCGCCATCAAAATCTCCCGCTATCGGTTTGTCGCCGTTTAAGCCGAACTGCGCGGCAAAGAACGAACCGTTTCCGCTATTCAGGCGATACCAAACACCATTTGACGGACGAAAAACATTGATGTCGGCTTTGCCGTCGCCATCGTAATCCGTCGCTACCGGAATATCTTCATTTAATCCGAATTGCACTGCAAAGAAAGAACCGTTTCGGCTATTCAAACGATACCAAACGCCGTTTGAAAGACGGAAAACCGCGACATCGGCTTTGCCGTCGCCGTCAAAATCAGCGGGTGTCGGTATATCATCCGCCAGCCCGAAACCGACACTTGTGAAAGTATTGTTTGAAGAAGTCAGACAATACCAAATGCCATTCCGATAAACAGCTACATCGGTTTTATTGTCGCCATCAAAATCGGCTGAAACAGGTTTGTCGCCAGCTAATCCGAATTGCACGGAGTTAAAAGAATTGTTTCCGCTGTTGGCGATATACCAAACACCGTTTGCGGGACGAAATACGGCAATATCAGCACGACGGTCGTTGTCAAAATCAAACTTGGTCGCGGCAATATTTTGCTGACTTAAACAACTATTATTAGCGGCAATATAATTGCCAATTTCTGTCCGCGAAAAAGGACAAAAAGTAAACGGGGTGAGTGCGGTTATCGTTATATTCATAATCGTATCGCCACAATTTTGTGCCGCTTCAGCGTGATTTGCTCCGAGATTATGTCCGATTTCGTGGGTTGTCAGCAGAAATTTTGCCGGTTCAAACGTAACTCTGCCACTTAAACCGTAAGAAAACTCCGGATTTCTACAAGTTACACCGAGGTATGAAACACCGCGCAGCAGAGCATATTGCTTTGACGTAAAAAGATGCGCGATGTCCCGCGGAAATAACGATGCAGGACGATTGGTATTCCAATAGTTTCGAAATGAAGTCAAAAGAGTGGATGTATTTGTGCCTGTAAACGGATCGGGCGTTGACCAAGTGCTTTGAAAAACTACACTAATTGTCAGATTTAGTTCGGTTTCATAAACACCTTCGACCATATTCAGAATGTTCAAAATCTCAGCATTGGCTTGATTTGCGCCGCCCAATTCATTAACAAACTCGAAATCGGCTTCCGTCGCAATTTCAAGCACGAGTAGGGTTCGGATGCTTTGAACACCACGTTCTGCCACTAATGTTTTTCCGTTTTCGATTTTTTCGGCAAGTTCTGATTGACAGGTAAAACCTTCAGAATTCAGCGCATCATTGCTCCGATAAATAACAAAATCTTGATCGGTTGCCAGCAAAGAATAATTTTTTGCCGGTTCGATAAAAAACTTTTCGCCGTTTATATCGAAGTAACCTTCTGTTTTTTTGCCGTCAATCGTCAAGCGAACTTCGGAGTCGTTTTCACCCAAAACTTTTCCCTTAAAAGTTGTCGTTTCGCCTCTTTCAAGCGGACGAACACCTTGATTAGTTGTGTCTTCGGCACGATACTGCGCCGCACGCAAATCTCTTGGTGTCAGAGCAAGTTCAAAATTTCTTTCGGCAGTTGAAATTAAGAGCAAATTTCCGGCTTTGACGTTTTGAAATGTCTTTTGACTATTGAGCTTGATCAAATCAAACGCCTTAAAAGAATTTTGCAGTTCATTTTGTAGATTACGATTTTGCCCGAAAGCAAAACCAGTAAATATCAAAATACAACACAACACAGACAAGATGTCTTGAAAACGAAAAAGGTTTTTCAACATTGAATACTCCAAAGAAATAATTGTATGGTTATTAAATTCGCTAAGAAAATTTTGGGGAAAATTTACTACTTTTTAAATATAGTTTTAACAATGTTTGTTTTCCACAAAACTTTTTATATTCCACTGATTATATTGTAATAAATTAGAACTAAATGTTAAATGAAATTGTTGAAACAATTTGGAAAAATTTAACACCTTATTTGCGATTGAAAATAGTTCGCGCTACTCAGCCCAAATTTACGGTTTCAGTAGCCGCCATTATTATAAATGAAAACAGGGAAGTTTTGCTACTCGACCACATTTTTCGTTCTGCTTTAAGTTGGGGTATTCCGGGCGGATTTGTTAATTGCGGCGAACAGCCCGAAGAAGCATTGAGGCGCGAAATTCGAGAAGAAACCGGCTTAGAAATAAGCGATATAAAATTATTTCGGGTGCGGACAATCAATCGTCATATTGAAATACTTTTTCGCGCCCAAGCTACCGGCACAGCCGAAGTAAAAAGCCGCGAAATAAGAGCCTTAGCGTGGTTTAGCGTTGATAAAATGCCAGAACAAATGGACAAAGAACAAAAAACGGTTATAAAAAATATTTTGCAAATAAAATAAAGGATTCAATTTCCGAATTCAAAACTTGAAGAATTTATCATATAATTTGAAAGCTATTGCTAATTCAGAAGGAGAAAATGAATGATTGATTTAATTCCGCCGTCCAAAACGGTGATGCAAATTTTAGAACAGACGGGGGCGTATCGGCAGGGACATTTTGTTTATCCGTCGGGCAAACACGCCTCGCATTATTTTCAGATGCCGTTGGCGTTTCGGTATTACGACAATTCGCGGGTTTTATCGGTTGGTTTGAGTCGCAAGTTTCGGATGGAAAAAGCGATTTCCAGCCGTTTGCCGAAAATTTCGATAATCAGTCCGAGTCCGGGTGGCATTCCCGTGGCGTTTGCCGTGCGTGAAGCACTTGGCGCAGACCAAATTTATTGGGCAGAAATCGAAGATGGCAAACGACAGTTTCGCCAATACTTAAAGTCCGGCGACATTTATCCGTGCATCATCGTTGACGACCTGATTCGCACGGGCAGAGCAATTGCGGAAACCGTCGAATTGGTAAAAGAACTCGGCGTGGAAATCATCGGTTGCGGCGCGATTGTTCGCTTTGAAGACGCGCCTGACGAAGTGGAAGGCATCAAAATTCAATCTTTAACCGAATTCGATTGCAATTTTTATGACAATTTCGACCAATGGCAAACTGCTGAAGGAAACAACGCGCCCGAAGAAACCGTCCGGTTTTAATATGTAAAAATTCCTAATCATCTTTTCAGGCGTTGCAAGCAAGTCAATAATATGTGAAAATTTTTATTTGAATGAGTTGTTTTTAACAGGAGATTTTCATAAGTGAAGTCAGAACTTGAGAAGTTGATAGAATTACAAAAAACGGATACCAACATTCGTAACTTAAAAAAAGCCATCGAATCCGCAGAACAGAGGCGTGCTAGTCTTGAACAAGAGTTTGAACAGCACGCTTTTTCTATTCGTGAGATACAAGCAAAACGCGACATAGCCAAAGAAAAACGGACGCAATTAGAGAAACAAATCGCTGAAAATAAAGTTTTTGTCGAACGCTCTAACCGCAATTTGAAAAACGCGCAAAACCAAAAGGAATACGAAACCGCAATGCGCGAAACCGACAATTTACAAAAGCAGATTTCCGCGCTTGAAACGCAGGTTTTGGAACAAATGACCGAAATCGAAGATGTCGAGAAAATTTTGGCGGAACGCGCCGACGAGATAAATTCGCTAGATGCCAATCAACAAGCGGCTTTAAAGAAATTTGATGCGGAACTCGCCAAAAATAAAAAAGAAGAAGCAATCGAATCGCAAAAACGCGAACAGGTTTTTCAAACTCTGCCAAAACAAATGGCTTCGATTTATAACCGTTTAGCGCAACGCAGCCGCGATGGAATCGCCGTTGCCGAAGTCATAAAAGGTTCGTGTAGCGCGTGTTTTATGGCGTTGCGCCCGCAAGTTCAGGTTGAACTTAAAACAACCGATGTCATTATTACTTGCGAAAACTGCACACGCATTTTGTATATCAGTCCCGAACCGAAAGCTATGACTCAAGATTCTTAGAGTTGTCATCAAAGACAGTAATTCTAAATTGGGCATTCTAAATTATTCATTAGCTTGGATAAAATAAACGGGTTTTCTTGCAGATTAATTTAGAATGCCGAATTAGAATTTATAAGCAGGTATGAATAAGTTTTATGACATAATGCAGAAGCCCGCACGAAGTAAGGGCGCACAACACACTTACTTCGTGCGTGTTTCTGCAAAGTCATTATATTGCAAAATATATGCTGACCTGCTTAATTGTTTTCGCCCGCTATTGAACAGTTTGAGAAAGTCCTATTTAAATTTTTTCCCTTCGCAAAACTCTCAAATTCTCGCGCCAATTTTCCGCTAAATCAAACCGATAAATTTCAATTTCGGAAGCGACGGTGCTTGCCAAAAAATTAAAATCACGGTGAAAACTCAAAGTCGGCGCGACCAAATAAATGAGCGTCGGCGCGTCAGCGATTAGCAAATCGCCGAAAAGTTTTGCCGTTTGCAGATTTCCTTTACGTCGGTTCAGTTCGATTTTTCGCCAATAACCAACGGATTGAAAAACCATTTCGCGGTCGGGCGCAACCTTTAATTCGATAACGATTAACCGCCCGTCTTTTCGCAAAGCGAGTAAATCAATTTTGCCCGATTCGGCGCGAAATTGATTATAAAGCGGCGACAAAATCAGGTTTGCGTCAAGCCGTTTGATGTTTCGCCGAAGAATCGCCTCAAGCCACGCTTCGGGTGTTAATTTAAAAAGGGCGTGGCGTTTATTCGGCGAATCGAAACGGCGATAAGTTTCCAGATTTTCCAACAAATCAAAAAAATCTTCACGCGATTTTTCATTCAAAATTCGCTTGTCGCGCTCAATCCCGAACCAACATTTTTCCACGCCTAAAGTTTTTCTAACACGCGCCACGGGCAAACCTTCAAACCGCAAAGTTTCGCCTTGTTTGGTAAAAAGCACGTCAATTTTTTCAGGCGCAAATTTGATAATTTCTTGCACCGTTCGGCTCAATTCCGTGTTTTCCGTTAAAGAAATTTTCTTCGGTTTCTCACGCCACAAATGGTGAATCTTAAGCGGCGAACATTCTGTTATTACCGATTTTAGATTTTGGGTTTTGGAATCTGAAATCTGAAATCTGAAATCTGAAATTTCACAGAGTTTGATATGTTCTTTCCAATTTTCTCTCAACAAAGCGTGAAGTTTTCTTACCTTTTTGAGCATTTTCTTTTCTGCCAAAATCCAAACCTCGTTAATCGGCTTTTTCTTGCGTTGTTCCAATTTGGTAAGCCATAAAATCGCGGTTGAAACTAGAATCTCAGGCGTTGCCGTGTCGGAAACGTCGCTTAAAACTGCCGTCTGTTTGCCCCTTAAATTTTCAAAAAATATCTGTGCGAAACGCCCCGATTCTTTGTTCAAAGCAATGCGGACGAGTTTTATATTTCTGATTTCCGACACCAACAAATTTGCAATTTTGTTAGCTTTTTCAAGCCGCGCAAGTTCGATTGATGCGTCTAATTCTTTCGCAGAAATGCGCGGAATAAGCCTAATTTTTTCGCGTTCTTGATTAAAATTGCGCGATAGTTCGAGCAAAATTTCGCCTTTCTTTTGTTTAAATTCGATGACGCGCCACATCTGAAAGCCTTTCTCGTCCAAAAAGCTAAAAAGAATTTTACCGTGTTCAAATATAAGTTCGATTTCGTCTTTTTGCAACGCAAAAGTTTTGCCCGACAAATAAATCAAAAGCCATTCGTGATGCAGTCTGAGCAAATCTTTTATTTCTGTGAATGTAGATTCGAGATTCATTGTGTTTCCCGCAAAGAACTTTCAAAGTTTAATTGAAGTCTGTGCGTAATTAAAAAACTTTTCGGAATAGCTAAAAACTAAAAACTGATAGCTGATAATGCGCGGATTTTGATTCTTAGCTGGCAGTTATTAGCTAATAGCTTTCAGCTATTCCGAAAGTTAAATATTGATTGAACGTAAAAATAATTATGCACATTCTTCAACTTAATCAGTATTTCGGACAAAAAAATCAACCATCGCCTTTGACCATAAATCGTAACCTTTTGGCGAAGGATGAATGCCGTCGCTGAAAAAATCGTCTTCAACTCTTTTCACGTCGCCAAAATAAAAGACATTTTCCAGTTTAGAAATCAAATCTATCGCGTTGAAGTGATGGAGTTTAGCAAGTCTTGAAAGAACGTAGCGTAACGGATTGGGCAGAGCGATAAAATCTCTGACCATCGGCACATTGGCGACAAAAATTTTCGCGTCGGGATATTTTTCGCGCAAAACTTCGATCAATGTTTTTAGATTTCGCCGAAACTTGAGCGGACTCGAAAGACCGAAAACATCGTTTGCGCCGAGTGCGACAACAATCACATCCATTTTTTCGGAAGGAAAATTTGGTACGAGTTCGCGCAAAGTTCTTTCAATTGTGATTCCGCTAGTGCCGACTGCGTGCCAACGCACCGATTTATCGAGTTTTTGGCTGAGATGTTTGGCAAATTGTCCCGTCAACGCTTCGTTATGCGTTTTCGCGCCAACGCCCGTGACGGTTGATTCGCCGACAGCTAACAGATTGATAATTTCCGTTTGTTCGCCGTATTTTCCAACCGTTTCGCCTGCCGCGTCGGGCAGTCTGCCGACTTTGCGGCGGACATATTTTGACTGCAAATAAAGAAACGGCGCAAACGGCAAAACGACAATACCGCAGACAACATAACGGATTTGCATCGAACTCAGACTCATAATGTTTTAAGCATTCTCATTCGTGAAAAATGCACAATCAATATGATAAGATTTCAATTTACAAATGCTTTCGTCAAATTCAGTTAAAGTTTTTTTTATTTCGTTTCTCGCTTTGGTGCTTTTTTCAGCGTGTCGTTTTTGGCAAAAAGCGGAAAATGAATCGCCAACGCCTTTTGTCGCTGAAGAAATAAAGAGCGCAATTCCTTTTGCGACTAAAGAACCCGAAAATTTTCAAGCCGAATTTGTCGTTACAACGGGCGATAAAGAAGATAAAACTTTTGCGGCGCGAAATGGCGATAATCGGCGATATGATTACCATTATGGGCAGAAAACGCAAGTTTCAGTTGTGCAAATCGTTGACAACAAAAGTTTTCTCGTTTTCGATGATAAAAAAATTTATGCCGAAAACTCAAAAAGCACGACTTTTCAAAATGCAGAAAATCCGTTTGATTTTTTGACGACCGAATGGCTCAATCAAAAAGCAGATGCAAAATTTGAATCTCTCGGCGCGGAAAACGGTATTGTGAAATATCGTGTGATTTTCGGCGAAAATCAAATGTCGGAATCAATTATTTGGGTGGACAAAAACATCGGTTTGCCCATCAAACAGGACTTTTACAGCATCACCGGCGAACAGAGAATTTTAAATTTTACATTTGAGATGAAGAATTTCAAACCGCAAGCTGAAGCGGGTTTATTTGAAGTTCCAAAAGATTTTCGCAAAATTTCAGTTGAAGATTTTCGCAAGATTTTGCAGAGTGAAAATTGAACAAAAATATGAGCGACGACAAAAAAATAGAAATAACCGAGGAAGATAAACAAGCGGCGGCTGAATCACTAAGAAACGTGCCGTATGCGCGACTTCTCGGTTTTGAATTGGTTGATTTGAGCGCAAATGAAGCGAAAATAAGGTTGCAGATGCGCGACGAATTGCGCCAACCTTACGGCGTTCTGCACGGCGGCGCAACCGCTTCTTTGATTGATACGGCGATGGCTTTTGCCGTCAGAACTTGTGTTCCGCAAGATGTTCAGACCACGACGATTGATTTAACGGTGCATTATCTGCGTCCCGTCAGCGAAGGCAAAATCGTCTGCACAGCACGGGTTGTGCGGGCGGGAAAACGCATTTTGACCGTTTCGGCGGAAGTATTTAGTGAAAACGGAAAGATAATTGCAACCGCACTTTCGACTTATACAAAAGTGTAAATCGTAAATCGTGAATCAATAATTCCAACAATTAACCATTAACGATTTACGATTTACTAGATATTATGGAAGAACTCAAAAAATTTGCGCGATATTTCAAGCCTTATAAATGGCACGTTATCGTCGGAATTGTCTTTATCTTGTTTTCGATGGCGTTTGGGTTGTTAGTGCCGTATTTGGTCGGCAAGGCGATTGACGATTTAAGCGCGGATGTTACTTGGAGTAAAATTATTTATTATACGCTCGTGATTTTGGGCGTAAGCCTTGTTAGCGGAATTTTTTTGTTTTGGCAACGACGGCTTTTAATCAACACTTCGCGCCACATCGAATACGATATGCGCCGCGATTTTTACGCCGCGTTGGTCAATCAGCCACTTGAATATTTTCAAAATAACCGCGTCGGCGATTTGATGGCACGGGCGACCAATGATTTGGGCGCGGTGCGGCAGATTGTCGGACCGATGATTTTGTATTCGTTTCAAGCGATTTTTGCGCTGGCAATTGTTTTGCCGATAATGCTCAACGTCAATGTCAAACTCACGTTGTTGCTACTGATTCCGATGCCGTTTGTTTCGTTGACGGTTAAGTTTTTGGGTGAACAGATTCACGTCCGCTTTGAAAAAATTCAAGAATTTTTCTCCGATATTACGGCACGGGCGCAGGAAAATCTGACAGGTGTGCGTGTCATTCGCGCTTACGCGCAGGAAGACGCGGAAATCGAAAAGTTTCAGGAACTCAACCGCGAATACGCGAAAAGAAACATCGCGCTCGTTAAATTCGGTGCGGCTATGCGTCCGCTTTTGTTCTTTTTTATCGGGTTGGGTTTTGTCATCATCGTCGCCGTCGGTGTGCCGATGGCGGTGCGCGGCGAAATTTCGGCGGGCGAATTTACCTCGTTTATTCTTTATTTGCAACGAATGATTTGGTATCTGATTGCGCTTGGTTACGTCGTCAATCTTTACCAACGCGGCACGGCTTCGCTCAAAAGATTTAATGCGATTTTGGAAACCGAACCGACGATAAAAGATGCGCCGAATACGAGCGAACAACCGAAAATCAAAGGTAAAATCGAATTTCGTCATCTGACGTTTGCCTACAACGGCAAACCTGTTTTGGAAGATGTAAATTTGACGATTGAGCAAGGCACAACCGTCGCCTTGGTCGGCAAAACGGGAAGCGGTAAATCAACACTCGTTACGCTGATTCCGCGTCTGCTCGATGCGCCCGAAAATACGATTTTTATTGATGATGTTCCGATTCGCTCCTTTCCGATTGAACAACTTCGTAGATCAATCGGATTTGTTACGCAGGAAACTTTTTTGTTTAGCGATACATTGGCTGAAAATATCGCTTTCGGAGTTGAGAAATCAAAGGCATTACAATCAAACGGCACTTCTCGCTCTCTGCTTTCCGTCGAGAAAGCTGCCGAAGTTGCGGGTTTAGCCGATGACATAAAGGATTTTCCATACAAATACGAACAGCGCGTCGGTGAACGCGGCATTACTTTGTCGGGTGGACAAAAACAGCGCACGGCGATTGCCCGCGCCGTGATGCGAAATCCGCGAATTTTGATTCTCGATGATTCGCTGTCGGCAGTTGATACTTACACGGAAGAAACGATTTTGCATAATCTGCGCGACATTCGCACTGATAGAACGACTTTAATCGTCTCACACCGCGTTTCGACAATCCGCGATGCCGATTTGATTTGCGTTCTGCACGACGGACGAATTATCGAACGCGGAACGCACGACGAACTAATAAATTTGGGCGGCGAATATGCTGACCTTTACGAGCGTCAGCTTTTGGAAGAAGAATTGGAAGCGACAGATTAAAAATTATGTCGAAAAATCAATGGTTTGTATCTTTTTTCATGGTAATTCTTATATTGATTGGTGTTTTTCTTGTCCGCTATTTTAATCCGGCGATAGTAATTCCGGTATCAATTATAATTGCCGTATTAGTTGCCGGTATTTTTTCCCATCAAACAAAAAAACGGAACTCGTTAGAAATGAGAGAAAAAATAATGCCCGAAATTGCTTCCAAATTCGGGAACATTATTTTTGCAAATGCTGATGCACTTGGCTTTGAACATAATGGGACATCATTTGAAGCTAAAATTTTATGGATTAGCACAGCAGAAATAGAAGAAGCCGAATTTATCATTCAATCCAAAGTAGCTAGTGTTCAGGAGAAATTTTTTATTCAGCATCAATCCGCTTTCTCGAATTCTGCGCCCGATTGCGAACAGATGCATCTTTCCACAATGCCGGAAGGTTTTATCTTTCATAGTTTCAATCCTCAATTTTTACTGTCTTTACTTGAAAATGAAAAAATTCTGAATGAAATTTACAAATACCCGAATGATTGGTTTAATCGTTTCAGAATCGCTTTTGAAAATGATGAGTATATTATTTCGTGGAGAATAAGTGGAATGAGCCGTGAAACCGAGCCGGAGAAAATAAGCGGAAAACTTCAGCAACTTTGCCAAACAGCCATAGTTTTTCAAGATGAGATGGTAAAATTATTAAAAAGATAAGTGGAATTTTAAAGTTTTGATATTCCGATTGAGGTAAAAATCTATGAATCAAAATCTTAATGTCGAACAAAATTACAAAACATTGGCGATAATTTGGTTTGTGCTGTTGATGTCGCAAATGGTGTTTTTGGTCGTCATCTTTTTTGCCAAACCCGAAGTTTTCAAATTTGATTTTACGAAACCATTTCTCGGCGAAAACGCGACGATCGTTATTGTGTTTGCGCTTTTGGCAATCTCTAATCTCGTTCTTTCGTTCGTAATGAAAAAGCGTTCTTACGAACAAGCCATTGTCGAACAAAAAATCGCGTTTGTGCAAACTGGTTTGCTTATCGCTTGCGCTCTGTGTGAAGCAATTTCGCTGCTCGGATTTGTTTTGGCGTTCGCTTTTTCTTATCAGTATTTCTTTTTGTGGTTTGCTCTCGGCATTTTGGGAATTATTTTACATTTTCCGCGCCGTGAAAATGTGATTGCGGCAAACTATAAGAGGTGAGAAATGAGAAGTGAGAATTAAAAGCACTTTTCACTTCTCACCTCTCATTTCTCACTTTTTTTCTGCGTTCAGGGAACTTTTTTCCGAGTTTGGGTGTCTAAGCAAAAAAAGCCCGCAGATTTTTTTACAGACAAAACCAAATTTCAGGAGAAAAGTTATGCGAAACATTTCCTTTTTACTCGCCGTTTTTTTACTTTCCGTTTTTCAAATTGTTGCCCAAGATGCAACCGAAGGCTCGCTTTTTGCGCTTAACAAAAAAGGCAAAGAACTTGGCGCGTGTCCGTTGAAACATACTTCGGTCAAAACCGACATCAGCGGTTTTCTTGCGCGTGTAACCGTTTCACAAGAGTTTGAAAACAATTTTGCCGAACCGATTGAAGCCGTTTATACGTTTCCGCTTTCACAAAATTCGGCGGTTGACGATATGACGATGAAAATCGGGACGCGCACCATTCGCGGGAAAATTATGAAGCGCGAAGAAGCGCGAAAAATTTATGAACAGGCGAAAACCGAAGGCAAAACCGCGAGTTTGCTTGACCAAGAACGTCCAAATATCTTTACGCAAGCGGTGGCAAATATCTTGCCGAATGAGAAAATCGTTATCGAAATCAGCTATGTCGAAACGCTGAAATACGAGGACGGCGGATATGAATTCGTCTTTCCGATGACGGTTGCGCCGCGTTACATTCCGGGTTCGGTCAAAGACGCACAGAAAATCTCGCCGCCGATTGCCGCGACTCGCGCCGGACACGATATTTCTATCGAAGTCAACTTGGACGCGGGCGTTCAGATTGAAGAAATTCGCTCAAATTCGCACCAGGTTGAAGCAATAAATTTAAGTCCGAACAACGCCAAAATCACGCTCAAAGACGAAGATAAAATTCCCAACAAAGATTTTGTTTTGCGTTATGACGTAACGGGAAAGCGCATCGAAGACGCGATTTTGACGCATCGGATGGAGCGCGGCGGATTTTTTACGCTGATTTTGCAACCGCCCGATAAATTTCAAACCGAAGACGTTACGCCAAAAGAAATCGTCTTTGTTCTCGATACCAGCGGTTCGATGTCGGGTTTTCCGATTGAAAAAGCAAAAGAAGCGATGAAACTTTCGCTCGAAGGTCTTTATCCGAATGACACATTTAACTTGATAACTTTTGCGGGCGACACGGCGATTTTGTTTGATAAACCTGTTCTGGCAACGCAGGCAAATCTCGAAAAAGCGCAAGCCTTTCTCGAATCGCGGCAAGGTAGCGGCGGAACGGAAATGATGACGGCGATTAAAGCCGCACTTGAACCTTCGGATGCAACCGATCATCTTCGCATCGTTTGTTTTATGACCGACGGCGTAGTCGGAAACGATGCGGAAATCATCGCCGAAGTGCAAAAACACAAAAACGCACGAGTTTTCAGTTTTGGCATTGGCAGTTCGGTTAATCGTTTTTTGCTCGACAAAATCGCCGAAGAGGGAAATGGTGAAGCCGAATATGTCGCGCTGACGGATGACGGTTCAAAAGCCGCGAAAAAGTTTTATGAGCGCGTCAGAACGCCGCTTTTGACCGATATTTCGATAGATTGGAACGGTTTGCCCGTCGCCGATGTTTATCCGAACAGAATCAGAGATTTGTTTTCGGCAAAACCCGTAACTTTGCACGGACGCTACACAAAAGCGGCAAGCGGCACGATTCGTCTGAAAGGAAAAGTTTCGGGACAAGATTTTGTGCGCGAAATTCCCGTAAATCTGCCCGAATCCGAAAGCGAAAATGATGTTTTGGCAACGCTTTGGGCGCGAACACGAATTGATGAATTAACGAAACAAGATTACAACAACACCAAACCTGAAATTCAGCAAACGATTACCAACATCGGCTTGGAATATCGTTTATTAACGCAATTTACATCGTTTGTCACAGTTGAAGAAGTAATCAGAACAGTCGGCGGACAGCCGAAAACGGTTGAAGTTCCTGTAAATTTGCCGGAAGGAATGTCTGACGAAGCAGATTCGCAAATTAGAAGACGTGATTTTGAATTGAAACAACCTGTTGCATCAACTCAGGGCAAAAAAGGAATCAAACCAACTGATAAGCGTTACCGCAATCCGAATACATCACTTTCCGGAATTTCATCAAACGGTAGAGGAAAAAGCGGCGGACAAGGTGAAGGATCGGGTGACGGTCAGGGAACAGGTCGCGGAAGCGGTAATGGTTCAGGAAAAGGTTCAGGAAGCGGAATTGGAAGTGGTTCAGGAAGTGGAAATGGAAGTCCCGCAATAGCAGGAATAATTTTTAGCAGAACTATAACAAATACCACCTCATCGCCTGCGCCACCGCCACCAAAAACAATTTCGGGCGGCGTTATCAACGGAAAAGCGATAGTTTTAATAAAACCGACGTATCCGCCGGCGGCAAGAGCAGTTCGCGCAAACGGTGCGGTCAATGTGCAAATTACGATTGACGAAAGCGGTAATGTAATTTCTGCAAGTGCAGTTTCAGGACATCCGTTGCTTCGACAAGCGGCGGAACAAGCAGCCAAACAATCAAAATTTATGCCGATAATGCTTTCAGGACAACCTATAAAAGTTACGGGCATAATCGTTTATAACTTCGTCAATCCACAGGACGCGGGAAATATAAATGTTTCGGTTGGCAATATGAACTTCAGCGGAAACAACGTCGAAACTAAAGACGAACAAAAACTGCCGATTACGCCCGAAATGAAAGCGGAAACAGAAAGACGTGAGAAGGAAGCGAAATATCGGCAGATGATTGCTGATAAATTTCATTTTTGGGTTTTTGCGTTGGTTGAGCGTTGGCAAAAAGGCGAAACTGCCTTGACCGCAAACGATGCGAAATTTGTCAAAGACAGCAAAGCCGATGTTCAAATTTGGTTGACAGCAAAATCCCCCGAAGCGATTGAAAAGTTGAAGAATCTCGGTTTTTCAATCGTGGATGATAAAAATGCGAAGTTTATTGTCGGCAGAATCGCGGTTGAAAAACTTGTAAATTTGGCGGAAATTGCTGAGGTGCAATATGTTCTGCCAAGTGTGAAGTAGCTTGAATAATGCGGACTTCTGCCAATATGCTCAAAAAATAAACCGCCTCAATAAACAAGGCGGTTTTTTATTAAATATAAAAAGTTTATTAAATTAAATTGTTAAAATTATGATTTGCCTTTTTTACCTCTGCCCAAAACGCTGACTTGAACGCTTCTGCGCCCAAAACGCACTGCTTCGGAGCAGTTTGGAACCCAAATATCTAAGATGCGACCTTTGATTACGCCGCCGGTGTCAGCGACGGTGTATGTGCCGCTATATGGACCGGCATTCATTTGAATGAGTGTTCCAAGCGGTAAAACTCGCGGGTCGGCAGCGACAATTCCGCGTCTGACGTTTCCGCCCGTTGCAGTTCTGCCTTTCAGACAATATGCGGTTGCCCGATAAGTTGTAGTTGTTAAAACTACTTCACCGTTTGTGTCCGATTCGTCTAAAGGTTCTGAAATTATTGTTTGAATATTTTCTTGCGGGGTAATTTGATTAGTTTCTTGGATTGTTTCTTGTTGTATATTTTCTTGCGAATCAATCGCTATACTGAAGGCGTTTTTGGCTTCGATTTTCGGTTGAAAGTAAAATAAAACTGCAAACAACGCGATTACCGAGCCGAGAAAAAGGCTTCCTCTAGCTAGATTTTTCATTATATATTCTCCTATGTTTTTCGCGTTTTTTTATTTCAGTCAAACCTTTCCAGTGTCATAAAAATTAGTTGATTTTTTTTATGAAATCACCAAAATAGGTTGTATTTAATTTGACTGTTTTTATAAAACAAAAGCCCATTAAAGGACTTTCTTGAAAAACAGTTTCTAATACTATCACTTTTTAACCCGATATGTCTAGCCTTATAAAAAGCCGTCTATGGCAAACGCTTCATTTTTGAATAGAGAATCCGCCCTAATGTCGCTGATTTTGTTATTGATTTATCAGCGTTATCAATTTTCTTTTTGGACTTATGAAGACCGAAATTTTTCGGGTAAAAGTGTCGGTATCTTCAATCATTTTCACCGATGCGACGCTGGCTTTGAGAATATTGCGCGAACCTCTGAGATGGCAATCGCGTCCGTATAAACCGTCTGACGGGCATTGATGGCAAACTTATTCGGAGCAATTTTGACGGCAATATCCTCAACACCGGCAACCGCCGCGGCAATGATTGCTTCAAGATTGGCAACTGTCAACACAATATTGGTCGGATCGTATAAGGTCGCCCCAATGATAAGATTAGTCAACCTGCGAAAGTTCCCCGTAAAATATGCACACAAAATCTAAATATCAAACCGAAAATGCTTGCCTTTATTTAACATTTAAAGTTTTACAAAACCAATGAACGACCTTGAAGGCATTAAACATATTGAAGAAAAGCTCGGATTTAATCTAAATCAGGTAAATTTGGATAACCTGTTCACCGAAAAATCTTTTTTTGCAACCTCTAGCTTTTGGTACCACCCACTTTTTGGTCGCTTAGACCCGAAGTTTTATTTGAAAGGTGTTAAACTAAATTCTTGACGAAAACAGAAATGCTACGGGTTTATCTTTGGATTTTTTTTAACTTAACCTGAGTCCTGATTAGAAAATTATGTAATCTCCAAAAATTGAGTAGAATAATTTTAGAGAAAAAACCTACTTAAAAATAAGGAGATTACACAATGAGAAGTATAAAAGAACAGTTGATTTTAGTCTATTGTTTGGCGG
>JANOXW010000134.1:0-3590 GCA_031418635.1 Acidobacteriota bacterium | reverse complement strand
GTGGTGAGTGGCGAAGAATCGACAATTAATACTGCCTCACCCAGCCAAAGTGTCAACGTCACCCCACGCGAAGTTCAAGATTTGCCACTAAACGGGCGGCAAGTTTCGCAACTTTATCTGCAAGCTCCGGGCGCGGCGAATACCGGCACGGGAACTTTTGCGGACATTCGCTTTTCCGGTCGCGCCAACCAACAAAATATTGTTCGTTATGACGGCGTAGAAGGCACGGCGATCATTGACGCTTCGCCCGGCAATCTGAACGGTGAAGTTCCTTCGCCTTTTCGTCTGCAATCGAGTTTGGAAAACGTGCAGGAATTTCGCGTTGAATCAAGTAATTTTCCGGCTGAATTCGGCACGGGAACAGGCGGACAGATCAACGTCGTAACCAAATCGGGCGGCAATGACTTTCACGGTTCGGTATTTGAATATATCCGCCGCGATGCGCTGGACGCGAGAAACTTTTTTGACGGCGACACTAAAAGTAATTTGTCGCTCGACCAATTCGGCGGTTCAATCGGCGGACCGATTATAAAAAACAAGTTTTTCTTTTTCGGCTCTTACGAACAATATCGCGGACGCTTCGGTTTGAACTTTGTCGAAGCCGCGCTGAGTTTGAGTCTTGCCGCGCCGGGCGCAGTAATTCCGGGAACTTCCACGCCGGTCAATCCGCTGATTCAGCCGTTTATCGCAGCATTTCGCGCATCAAACGCGACAGTCATTCCGGGCGCGACGGCGGTCAACGGTTTTGATATTGTTCAACTTCAGGACAATGAAAGAACCGATGAGCGATCTTTTGCCGTGCGATTCGATTACGACATCAATCCGCTTAATAAAGTTTATTTTCGATTTTTCCGCGACCAAGGCACGGACATCGCACCCGAAGGCGTTTCCGGGCGCACGACGACTATCGAAGCCGTGCCGCAAAATGCCGTGGTTGCTTTTCAATCGGTTATCGGCAGCTCGTATATTAACGAATTCAAAGTCGGCTACAACGGTGCGAGAACGCGTATCAACGGTTCTGCGCCGACGGTTGGCGGTGTGGATTTTTCAAACATTATTTTGAACATTTCCGGCAGCGTGGCAAACACCGGAATTGCCGGACAAGGAACATCGTCAGGCATCTCGATTCCGGGTGGGTTAGTTCGCGCCAACAGTGCGACTAACGGACGCGGACAACCATATACACCGTATTCGCTCGGTTTTATTGATGGTTTCAATTGGATAAAAGGCAATCACAACGCCAAATTCGGCGGTGAAGTTCGGCTTATTCGTCTTATCACAGACCGACTCGGCGGCACGACTTATACGTTTTCCAATCTCAACGCTTTTCTTGCCAACACGCCGGCATCGGTTCAATATTTGGGCGACGTGAGCGATCCGAGTCCGTTCAATAATGGATTAAGCGGTCAGCCGGAAGCGCAACAAGAATATTACATTGCCTACGCGCAAGACGAATGGAAAATTCGTCCCGGTCTGACTTTCAGCTACGGCTTGCGTTACGAATATTATACGCCGTTACGCGAGAAAAATAATAAGCAAGTTTTGTTCGACATCAACACCGGACAACTTCGCCCGTCTGATGAATCGGCATTTTTATCATCGAAAAACAATTTCGGTCCACGCGTTGCGTTGACATATTCACCGAATCAAGGCGGTGTCGGACTTTTCTCCGGCGGCAGAACTGTTTTTCGCGGCGGTTTCGGCATATATTACGGACCGGGGCAAACCGAAGACCAGATTCAGCCGATTGAAAGCGACCGTGTTAGTTCAACGATTTCGTCTTCGACCATTTTCAACGGTCAGCAGTTGCTTGCCTTTCCGACGAATACGGCGGCGATTGCGGCAAATTTCGCGGCAAATCCGTTAAATCGTCAATATCAGCCGCGTGCATACGCCAACGATTATCAAATTCCCGAACGAGTTTATCAATATACTTTTTCGTGGCAGCAGGAATTGCCGTATAAATTGGTGTCAACCCTCGCGTATGTCGGCAGTCAGGGACGCAATTTGTTTTTGCGAAGCGTCGCCAACCGAATTTTGCCGGGAAGCACGACGATTCTCAATGGCGCAAACTTGCCGACCGGCGTGGGCGTTATCAATCGCACGAATGCCGGCGGACAAGTTATCGGTGTCAACACGGTTCGGCAGTTCGACATTCTTTCCGGCACGACGCAAAATCGTCCGTTTGCCGAAGTTGATTATAAAACCAGCGGCGGCGACGATAGTTACAACGCTTTGCAATTTTCTTTGCAGCGTTCTTTGAGTTCCGGTTTGACGATGAATCTGCAATACACTTTCGCCAAAAGCCAAGGTTTGACTGCCGGTTCAAACGAAGCGCGAACTTCGGCGCAACTCGATAATTTTGAAGCCGATCGCGGACGCAACAACTTTGACGTGCGGCATACATTTAATCTGAGCGCGTTATACGAATTGCCTATCGGCGACAACAAACGCTTCGATTTCGGCAGAGCTGCCAATTTGTTTTTAGGCGGATGGGAAATCGGCGGGATTCTCAACGCCCGTAGCGGTGTGCCGGTTGAAGTCTTGATCGTCCGCCCGGATGTCGTCGCGCAATGCCAACTTGCGGCGGGTTGTTTGGTGAATACGGCTGTTTCCGGCGGCGTAGTTACTACGGCGATTGTTCCGAACGGTTACACGACAAATCTGCCGACCGTCGGTGCCGGCGGCACGACTTCCACGGGAAGTTTTAACGCCTTACCGTTGCCGACCGGCTTTGTCGCCGTTGTCAACACGCCCGGCGGCGGAGCTTCGCGCAACATTCGTCGTCCGAATTTGATTGCAGGTGTTGATCCGTATCTGAACAACGACCGCAATTTTATCAATCCGGCGGCATTTGCCATTCCGACAGCGGGAAGTTACGGCAATTTTCCGCGCAACGAACTGTCAGGTCCGAACTTCAAGCAACTCGACATCATTTTCGCCAAGCGTTTCCGCTTTACCGAACGGATGAATTTTGAATTTCGCACGGAGATTTTCAACATCTTCAACAATGCGAATTTTTCTAATCCGTCAACTACCCTGAGCAACGCTTTGCCGAGTTTTTCGCAAGTCAACCCGACGACGGCAAATATGTTGTCTGCGCCGATTTTCACCGTCAACGCGACTTCTGCAACCGTCGTCCAACCCGGACAAGCCTTCACGCAAGGCGCGGCAGGTTCGACCTTCGGCTTGCTTCGTTCAACCGTCGGACGCACCGTCGGCTTAGGAACAAACCGGCAGATTCAATTTGCCTTCCGGTTTAACTTTTAATTGATTTCACTTCAAGTAAAAAAGGCGAGACTTGAATAAGGCTCGCCTTTTTTTACATCGGTAAGCCCGAACCAACGGCTTCTTGCATAAGATGTAACTATCAGGGTTATAATAAAACTTCGGCTTTTGTCCAACGCATTTGCCGGAAATTGTTATAGACGAGCCGTTTAGAAATTCCGTATAAATTATTCAATGGAATTTAATTCGGTTGAACACAAAGTTGGGTCAGACAGCCGATGCAACTTGTGAGCGAAAGACGGGTCGCCAACACCTTGACATCTATGTTACGCTCGTAAGCGACGCGCTTAACCGGCGTTGAA
>JANOXW010000133.1:0-8305 GCA_031418635.1 Acidobacteriota bacterium | reverse complement strand
CAAGCATCGAGTTCGACTGCCGAATTGCGCGGACAGGTAACGGACGTTAATGGCGCAGCCGTTCCGGGGGCAACCGTCAGTTTGCGGGACGCGGCACGCGGCACGACGCGGACGGCGACAACTGATGAAAATGGACAATATACATTTTTGGCTGTGCCGCCAAGTAATTACGAGCTAAAGGTCGAAGCAGCGGGCGGAAATTTTGCCGTGAATACCAAAAATGTCCAATTAACAGTCGGGCAACAAGCAAATTTTCCGATTGAATTATCAGCGACGGGAGTATCGGCAAATGTTGATGTATTTGCCAATTCGGATGTCGTCGAAGTGGAAAAAACGCAACAATCATCGGTTCTCGGTGCGCGTGAGATTTTGGAATTGCCGATAAGCCGGCGTAATTATCTCGATTTAGCATTGCTTACACCCGGTGTCAGCGACAGCGATAATATTGCTGACGCAGCTGATTTTCGCGTGGCGCAAGGACGTGCTTCAGGTTTGTCATTCGGCGGCAGCAACGGGCGTGGCAATCTCGTAACGGTTGACGGCGGACCGACGATTACGACCACCGGCGGCGTTTTTGAAACCGTCGGACAAGAAGCCGTGCAAGAATTTCAAGTTCTGCGAAATAGTTATAACGCCGAATTCGGTTTGTCATCGGGCGGCATCGTCAACACGGTTACAAAATCCGGCTCAAATCGTATTTCGGGCAGTATTTTCGGTTTTGTCCGTGATGACAAATTTGATGCGCGAAATGCTTTCGACTTTAATCCGAACGGACAATCGAATTTTAATCGCCAACAATACGGCGGCTCTTTTGGTGCGCCGATTGTTCAGGATAAAACATTTTTCTTCGGTTCGCTGGAGCGTTTTAATCAAAACCAAAATACGTTTGTCAATCTTAACAATCCGGCAAACTACACCGTTAGCACAACACAGAACTCGCTATTCAGTTATTTAGAAGGACGACCTAGCACTGATTTGATAAACGGGATTCCGGCTAATCAACTCGGTGCGACGTTGCGAAACCGCTTTACCACAACGGCAGCAGTCTATCCGCGCACGATAAATTTATTTACGTCAGCAAGCGGACAATTTCCGTTTAATGAAAATCAAGCCTATTTTTCGGCTCGCGTTGACCATAATTTTTCGTCCACTTCAAGCGGCTATGTGCGGTTCACGCTCAATGATTTGTTAGCCCAAAACCAAGCTGCCGGTGCGTTGACAGCAGTTTCGCGCGGACGCGAACTCAACCAATTTAACGGTGGCGTTCTGCTTTCGCACACGCAACAATTCGGCGCGAACACGGTCAACGAATTCAAAGCCGATTATTTCTATTTCAAATCAAGACTAAATCCTAATGATGCGATTGGTCCTGAATTTAACATTGACGGATTCGGCAACTTCGGGCGCGACATCTTTTTGCCCTCGACCGCCATTGAACGACACTACGATTTTCTCGATAATGTTACACGAGTTGTCGGCAATCACACCATCAAATTTGGCGGAAACATATTTTTTGTTAATGAAACCGACACCAACGAAACATTTTTTGGCGGACGTTTCAACTTTGGCGCGGCACTTCCGCTAACCACCGCCGCTGTCGCCGGTGGAGTAGCAACATCAGCGACGATTGGCGGTTTGCAGGCTTATTTAACCGCTAATAATCCGGCATTGCTCGCAACTCTTGGTGTGCCGGTCAATTCATTGCAGGCTTTCAACCTGAATCTGCCGATTGTTTATCAACAAGGTTTCGGCACATCAACTGTTAAAGGTTTGAATGTGAGAACCGGTTTTTATGCCCAAGATACTTGGAAACTCGTTCGTAATCTAACGGTTAACTACGGCTTGCGTTATTCGGTTAACCGCGAACCGTTTGGGATAAATACTGATAAAAGTAATATTCAACCACGCGCGGGTTTTGCGTGGGACATCGCCGGCGACGGTAAAACGGTCATTCGCGGCGGTGCTGGAATTTTTTCTGCTTATGTCAATCGGCTTGTTTCCGGCGTTATCAGAACGCTTGGCAATCCGAATTTTCCCGACGACAACATCAATATTGTGTTGGCGACGGCGACTTCCGGCTCGTTGCCGCTTGACCCGGCGAATCCGACCGGACCGCGTGCGCCGAGTTCGATTGCTATTTATCAAACTCTACTCGGTCCAACCAACAATTTTTCGCGGACAATAACTCCCGCTGATTTGCTCATTTTCGGAGTTGTTCCACGCGAAAACAGCACACTTGAAGTGCGATTTTTGGGCGACCCGAATTACTTAACGCCGGAAAGTTATCAAGCAAGTGCCGCCATCGAACGCGATTTAGGTTATGGCTTTTCGCTTGAAGTAAGTTATTTATACAATCGCGGAATTCACATCACGCGCAACCGTGATACGAACCAATTCAAACGAACCGGACCGGTTAACACCAATAATCCGAACGGTGGCGCAACTTTTATTCGTTTCCCGTCAGCCGCGCAAACGGCGGCTGGTTTGACGAGTGATTTCCGCAATCCGTTCCGTTTTCAGGATAATATCTATGAATCGAGTGCGAGTTCGTTTTATCACGCCGGCACTTTTGTCGTGCGTCGCCGCTTTAGCCAAAACTTTAGCATCAACGCGCATTACACTTGGTCTAAAACAATTGACGAGGTAACGGATTTTAACTCCGACTTTTCGGCGCAAAATCCGCTTAATTTAGCAAATGACCGCGCTCTTTCGGCTTTTGACCAACGCCACCGCATTGTTCTGAGTGGTGTTTATCAAGTGCCGCAACTGACCGGTGATTCGGTTTCGTCGAAAATCTTTAGCAATTTTGTCTTTTCGCCGATTTTTAATTACGGTTCTGGCAGACCGTTCAATTTATTACTCGGCTTTGATGCCAATGCCGACGGACGTTCACAAAGCGACCGACCGGGCGACATTGGACGAAATACCGGACTCGGCGAAAGTTTTTACAGTCTCGACGCAAGACTTAGCCGACGGTTCAAATTTTCGGAGTATCGTAATCTTGAACTTTTGGTTGAAGGATTCAATCTTTTCAACCGCACGAATTTTCAAGGCATCAACAACACTGTCGGTGGTTTATCTCTTGCTGACCGTGCCGCACTCGGCACGACGCAGCCTCGCGGCATTATCGGTCGCGCCCCAACCGCACCACTTGGTTTTACATCGGCGGCGGCAGCGCGACAATTACAATTCGGCGCACGATTTAGCTTTTAAGCAAGGCTGAAGCATAAAGGATGAGGGATGAATATAGCCAATGGCTTTATTCATCCCTTTTTTTTATTCATCCTTCTTCTGCGCTTGCTTTATACCTGATTTTCCGATTAAAATTCTTTAGCTATCAATTCAAAAAATATCGGTAAAATCTAAAATTTCGTAAGCGTCAGCCGTGCCAAATTTTTCTATAAAAAATATTTGATAAAGTCCCCATATGTAAAATGTTTTTTGTAATTACTGATAGAGTCTAATAAGTTTCTAAAAATTAAAGGAGATTAAATTATGAAAGCGTTTCCAATGCTTATTTCCACAATCGCCACGAGATTGTTGACGTTAGCGATTATTATTCTTTTCGGTTTCGGCGCGGTGTTTGCCCAAGCACAAGCCAGCAGTGCCGATTTACGCGGCACCGTAACTGATCCGAATGGCGCGATTGTGCCGGGCGCAACCGTTACGGCAAAAAATGCTTCGACCGGCATCAGCCGCACCGTAACGGCAACCGACGAAGGTGTCTATCAAATTTTATCATTGCCGCCGGGCGATTATGAAATATCGGCGCAAGCTGCGACATTCAAAAAAGTAGTTATTTCGCCCGTCAAATTAACCGTCGGACAAAGTGCTGAATTGGAGATAAAACTCGAAATCGGAGCGCAAGATGTTGTCGTTACGGTTTCGGGCGATTCGGTTGAACTTATTGAAACATCGAGGACGACGGTTTCTAACACGATTGACCAACGCCGCATCGAAAATTTGCCGATTAACGAACGGAGTGCTACGGGATTCGCGCTGACGCTTTCGACAGTTGGGCGTGATAACGGTCGTCCAATCGGACCGGCACCGACTTCCGGTTTGAACATCGGCGGACAACGTGGACGTTCAACGCTTGTGCAGGTTGACGGTTCGGATTTTACCGATAATTCCATCAACGCTTCGCGCACCACGGTCAGCCAAGAAGCCGTGCAGGAATATCAAGTAGCGACTAACTCCTACGCGCCTGAATTCGGACGCGCCACGGGCGGCATCGTTAATGTCGTTACCAAGCGCGGCACTAACGATTTTAGCGGCAATGTTTTCGGGTTTATTCGTGATAAAAGCATTCAGGCACGCAATCCATTCACGGCGGTCAAAGCACCTTTTACGCGCACCCAATTCGGCGGAACTTTCGGCGGTCCGATTATCAAGGAAAAAACATTTTTCTTTGCTTCGTTTGAACGTCGGCAACGCAATGAATCGGGATTTTTTACCAGCAATGTCATCGGCGACGGTGCCAATGCGTTGACGAGTTCGGTAACGGTCGGCGCACCGATTTTGCCATTTACGCAAACATTTAGTCGGCTGACGGCAGCCCAAGCACAATTCGCGCAAACTTTGATTGGCAGTGGCGTTCCTGCCAATATCAATGCCGCTGTTCAATATCTTTATTTAGCATCGAGTGGCGGAAACACGGCTTTGACGGGAATCAATCCGTTGATTAGCGCAGGCGGCGCAATTCCGGCTGGACAACAAATCGGTTCGCGGTTTTTCTTAACGGGCGCACCTGTTCCGATCAATACACAAAACGCCGCGGGACAATTTATCGCATTTCGTCCGCTAAATAATTTACAGAGAGTTTTCCCTGTAACTGACCAATCCAGCTTTTTCTCGATTCGCGGCGATCATAACATCAACAACAATAATCAACTGTCATTGCGTTTCGGCTACAATCCGGGAACGGTTACGGGTATTCAGGTCGAATCGCAAAATCAATCTTTAGGACAGAATGATTTTTCGCGGACAGGTATCACAGAACTCAAAGATTATTCATTTACGGCAGGTCTTAATTCAACTTTGGGCGGAAATGCGGCAAATGAATTCCGCTTTAGCTACGGCAGACGCGATACGATTTTCCGTTCGCAAAACGGCGACGCAGTAGCATTTAACATTTCAGGAACGGCATTTATCGGGCGTGAACTTTTCTCTCCCGTTGACCGCACCGAAACGCGCTATCAATTTGCCGATAACTTTAATTATGTTTTAGGAAAACATACGCTCAAATTTGGTGGCGATGTGAACTTTGTCAATATTCCATCGGCAGTTTTTGAGTTAAACTTCGCCGGACTTTTCAATTTCGGTGAATTCACCGCTTCCAATTTAGGATTTCCGGCAGCGGCTCCGGCTTTTACGCCGGTTCAATCTTACGGACTCGGTTTGCCGTCCATCTATATTCAAGGCTTCGGCAATCCGGTCAGCCAAATTAAAAACAAACCGATTGCCTTTTTTGTGCAGGATTCTTGGAAAGCAACTAGCCGATTAACTTTTAATTATGGAATTCGTTACGATGTCGAGTTCACCCAAACGATTGCGCCGGTAGCTTTCCGCGATCCGCTTTCAGGCATCAATTTATCGGCTGACGATATTCGCGCGGCACAGGACGCACTCGGAGTCCAACAAGGCATTCCGCGCGATAACAATAATTTCGCGCCACGTTTCGGCTTTGCTTACGATTTGTTCGGCAATGGCAAAACGGTTGTGCGCGGTGCGCTCGGACTATTCTATGACCATCCGCTGCTTGCCGTGGCGTTTAACTCCGACATCGCCGATGCCGCGCAACAGCAACAATCGGTGTTGACGGCGGGAAGCGGATTACGTTTATCTCCGACCGGTGCGCCTAATTTATTAAATGCCGCTCAAGTGTTTCAAGGAACAGTTTGCGGCGTAAGCGGCTCAACTACCAATACAACTCTTTGCCCTGCCGGTTTTATAACGCCAGGCGTGGCGGCTTCGGCTCAATATCAGCTAGGTCGTCAGCGTTTTAACGACCAGACGTTTTCGGGTTTCGGCGCGGTTCTGCCATTCACTTTGCCAATCTCGCAGGATTTTGAATATGCTTCCGCGACGCAAGCCAATTTAGCGGTAGAAACTCAGTTGACAAAAAATATGGCGTTATCGGTTTCATATATCTTTGTTGGCGCACATCATTTGCCGCGTCCAACGGATTTGAACACACCGGATACGGCATTGCAAATCCAAAATTTCCAGCGATGTTTCGGTAGATTGCCGGTCAATACGACTGAGGTTGCAACTGTAAATCCGGCGGCTTGTACCGTTCCTGGTTTTGTCAATGTGATTCCGGGTATAATTTCCGTCAACACAACCAATGGTCAAAGAGTTATTGCTCCCGCGATTGCCAATTTCTTCCGCCCTAACGGACCAAATTACTTTTTGGCGCAAGCACTTTCAGGTGGCGCAGTTACGCCAGCAGTTCTTAATTCGCAACTCACCGGAACTTTACGAACGACTGGCGTAGTTACGCCGTTTGGTGCGGTTAACGCACAGGTTTCCGACGGAAATTCAATTTATAATGCGCTGAACATCGAACTAAAACGACGTTTTGCGAATAATTTCACGTTTCTAGCGTCTTATACTTTGTCGCATTCGGTTGACGATTCATCCGATTTGCAAACTTTGCTGATCGCGCAGGATGTCAATAATTTCCGCGCTGAAAGAGCCGATTCGTTGTTTGACCAACGACATCGTTTTGTTTTTAGCGGAGTTTTGAGTGCGCCGACGGAGTGGCGGAATGGCAGTAGTTTGCAAAAGTTTTTTGCCGATTTTACGATTGCGCCACTTATCGAAATTTCGGCAGGTCGTCCGTTCAATATCATTAGCAATGTTGATGCCAACAACGATCAATCAACTTCAACCGATAGACCAAGTGCCAATGCCGACGGTTCGCTCTGTGTGCCAGGTTCAAACGGATGTATCACGCCGCTTATTACCAACGGACGGTTTTCGTCAGGGAACTTAGGGCGAAATGAGGGAATTACGCATCCTTTTGCGTCGGTTGATTTGCGGGTTACAAAGGCATTTCGTTTCGGTGAACGGATTCGACTCGACTTGATTGCCGAAGGTTTCAACCTGTTCAATCGCTTCAACGAAGGTTCGGCATCGCCCAATTTTAACGATGTCAACGCCTTCGGTGAACGCGACGGCAATGGACGATATTTCAGTCGTCCAACCGCTTCATTCGACCCGCGACAATTCCAATTTGGGTTCAAGTTGAACTTCTAAAATCAGAAGGCAGTAGCAGTGGCAGCAGTAATTGGCAGAAAGAAGTAGCTACTGCTACTGGCTACTTCTTTAAAGTGATTTCTTTCACCGAAAAAATTAAACAAAAAGCCATCGAGATTGGCTTTCACAAAATCGGCATTGTTCGCGCCGAAACGCTTCATGCGGAAGGCGCACATCTCAAAGAATGGCTTGAGCGCGAATTTCACGGTGAGATGCGTTGGATGGAACGCGAACCCGAAAAGCGTGCCAATCCGAAACTGCTTTTTCCCGCCGCCGAATCAATCATCGTCGTCGCTTTGAACTATTACACACCGCACGAACACGAAGAAAATTCGGCAAAAGGCAAAGTTTCGCGCTACGCTTGGGGCGACGATTATCACGATGTTGTCAAGGAAAAATTGCGCGAATTATTAGATTGGATAAAAGCCGAAAAAGCGGAAACCGAAGGCAAAATCTGCGTTGACACCGCGCCGCTGATGGACAAAGCGTGGGCAGTTCGCGCCGGATTAGGTTGGCTCGGAAAGCATTCAAATTTGATAACTAAAGATTTTGGTTCGTGGGTTTTTATCGGCGAAATTTTGCTGAATTTGGAACTCGAATATGAAACTGAAATAATCGAAGACCATTGCGGAACTTGCACGGCTTGTCTCGACGCTTGCCCGACAGACGCGATTGTCGCGCCCTACATAGTTGACTCAAAAGCCTGTATATCTTACGCTACTATTGAATTGCGTTCCGAAGAACTGCCAAAAAATATCGCGGAAAATTTGAACGGCTGGCTTTACGGTTGCGATATTTGCCAAGATGTCTGCCCGTGGAATCGTTTTGAAAAACCATCAGATGAAATAAGATTTGAACCGCGCGTCGAAAATATTTCCGCCGATTTGAACGATATTCTTTCGCTTTCTCCTGAAAGATACGCTGAAAAATTTCGCCGAAGCGCGATGAAACGCACAAAATTAGGCGGTTTAAAACGCAATGCACAAGCGTTAAAAAAAGATTTTTGACAGGAACGCAGGCAGCCTTGCCTGCGTGTAAAACG
>JANOXW010000132.1:0-2503 GCA_031418635.1 Acidobacteriota bacterium | reverse complement strand
ACTTGAAAATCTAGTGACGGGAGTTTTCCTACACGAATTTTCGCACACTCAACAAATGCAAAATTTCGGCAGAAAAATCTCCGAATACGAGCAAAAATACAAGTTTGAAACGGAACTTTCCGACGACATCGTTCAGGATTATTTCGAGAAAGATACCGCTTACAATTCCGCATTTCGGGAAGAGGTAAAACTTTTTTACGATGCCGCCGCTGAAAAAGATAAAACGAAATCTGCCGGTTCGATCAAAGAATCTATTGAAAAACTACGCTCGCGCCAAAACAAATATTTCATCGGCGACAAAGCGCATTTCAGAAAAATTGACGATTTTTTTCTGACGATGGAAGGATTCGGACAATTTACCATGTATCTCTGGCTCACCTCTCCGAAAGGCGCGAACCTTTCGCCCGAAATCGCTCTGAAAGGTGTCCGGCGCGGTGGAAAACAATGGTCGCAGGAAGAAGGATTAGCGTTGTTTTTATTGCTGAACAAATTGGTAAAACCCGAAAATTGGGCAAAATCTATGTTCGGAAACCAAACCGAAAGCGTGATCGAGCTAATTTCAAAAGCAAATAAAATCGAAAAACCGTCATTGTTTTTGTAAAAACAATGACGGTTTTTTTCATCCGAAGCAATTTTCAGTTTGCGCTCAATTAAATTGCAGGGTTCTTGAGGATTTCAGCCAAAGCTCGCAAGCGGGTTGAATCTGCTGTGTTTTTGGTTGTGCCGGCAGTAGTTTCCAGCGACGGCGCGAGTTTTTTCAGCTTTCCTGCGTCTTTTTTCGAGCTTTCGGCTTTTTGAATCGCTGTTCGCAACTCGGAAACTTTGTTGGCAGTTAAAGATTGCGAGCGTTCTAATTGGTCAATATACGCTTTAGCAACGATCAATTGATTTGCCCAGACGATTCTTTCCTGATTTTGGACGTTTAATTCCGCAACCTGAACGGTTTTTGCCGCGTCAATTTCGTTTTGCGTCAAATTTTTCGTCGGTGTTAATTCAAAAACGTCTAAGCCACGAGCGATTTCCGAGCCGTAAATGCTACCGTTATACCAGTAAGCCGACCAGTCGCCGCCGAGAATGAGCGTTTTCGGGTCAATCGGTCCGCGGTCAAAATAGGCGATTTCCATCGGATTTTTGGCATCGGTGAAATCCATAATCGAGATGCCGCCCTGATACCACGCCTGGACTTTGATGTCGCGTCCCGGAACGGGAACGAGCGAACCGTTGTGCGCGACACAGTTTTCGCTGTCGCCCTGCGCCGCCGGAAGTTTGTAATAGCTGGCAAAACTCAGTTTGTTATCGCTCAGGTTGAAAATCGCGTCCGCGCCCCATTTGTTCGGGTCGTTGGCACGGCAACGTGCGCCTAATCCGCCGCCCCATTCATCGGTGAAAACGACTTTTTTCCCGTCATTGGAAAACGAAGCCGAGTGCCAGTAGGAATAATTCGGATCGTTGACCGCATCAACCCGTTTCGGATTCGCCGGATCGCGGATGTCGAGCAGAATTCCGTTACCCGAACACGCGCCAGCCGCGAGTCCGATTGCCGAATAGACCGTAATATCGTGGCACTGGTCGGTGTCGGAAGGTTTGGTCAATCCGTTGTTGCCGTGTGAGCCGCCGTTATTTAAGCCGTTGATAACGCCCGTTCTCGAATCCATAAACAATCGCGGACTCGAAACTATTTTCGCGTTTTGCGGCGCGGAAAGCGGCACTTTGATTACGTCAATACGAAAAAGCGCGGTATTCGGGTCTTTGTCCGGCGATTCGTTTGAACAGCCGGCGAGTTCTTCGCCCGGACGCACGAAGGAAGTTCCCGAAACGTAAATGTAGGCGTTGTCTTTGTCCTTTGGATCAACAACCAGCGTGTGCGTGTGCGAACCTCGGCAGGTTTGAACTGCCCCGACCTGTTTCGGATTTTTGATGTCTGAAATATCGAAAATCCGCACACCGCGAAAACGGTCTTTTTGCGCGTCAGGCTTGGGTTGCGTGCCATCAGTCGGCGGCGGCACGGGCGCGAAACCATCAATACTGCAATTCAATTTACCGTTCGGCATTTCGACCGACATAAACATCAGATTTTTGTAAACGGAAACGTCGCCCTGTCCGCCCGGGCAGACAATCGAAGTCATTAGTTTGGTCTGAGCGGGTTGAGAGATGTCGTAGATATTGACGCCGTAGAAATTTCCCTGAAACAGGTAATTGCCCTGAAACGCGAGGTCCGAGTTGGCAAAAGCAAGCTGCGCAAAAACGAGTTGAAAAGGCTTTGGCATCTGTGATGGGTCGCCGACGCCGAGAATTCCGAGCGTTTTTTTCACCACCGGACTATCGGGATCATCGGAACCGAGTTGAAATGCGTCCGGCTTTTTGAGCAGTGTCAGGTGTTTCATGCCCATCGCCGCTTCGCCCGCATCGTATAATCCCGGCGACAGTTTAGCGCGTGGATCGTTAACATCTGATCCCGTCATTCCCAGCGGAAGGGTCGGGGCCGGTTGGGGGTTTTGCGCCG
>JANOXW010000131.1:0-19132 GCA_031418635.1 Acidobacteriota bacterium | reverse complement strand
TCAAGAAGTCGTGGAATTGTTCCTGGACGAAAACGATTTAAGGCTATCTGAGATGGGCATTGATTCAATTTATTTTTTCAATTCTTGTCTTTGAAAAAATCATCGGGCAAAGGTTCGCCGTAAGTTCTCTCATAGATTTGTTTTTTGAATTCTTTTGGCGACAAATCTTTTGGCAAAGAATTGATGAGCATTTTTCGCGCCGTCGCAAACATTCCGAACATAAACTTGGCGCGTTCCTGAAAGTTGTCCGCTTCATCCATAATTCGTTCTGCATTTCTTCCATCTAACGAGTCGTGTCCATAAACATAATTTTTCTCCAAAAGTGAATTACAATCCTCCTATAAACTCATAATCCGCTTCGCACGATGTCGTGCAGTCTAATCAAGCCGACGCATTTTTCGCTTTCGACGACAGGCAGAACGGAAATTTGACGCGGACGATTTTCCATCAATTGAAGCGCGTCAAAGGCAAGCATTTCGGGTGTGGCAGTTGTCGGTTTGGTGGTCATCATTTGTTCAGCAGTCAAATTTGCCAAGTTTTCGGGCGAAGTTTTTTCGATGGTGCGGCGCAGGTCGCCGTCGGTGATAATGCCGATTAGATTATTGTTTGCGGCAGTGATGTTGACCGCGCCAAGTGAATGTTGCGAGAGTGCTTTGACAACCTCTAACCAAGTTGCGCCTGTCACCAGATTCGGGCTTTCGTGCATCAGGTCTTTGACCTTGAACGTCAGACGTTTGCCCAAACGTCCCGCCGGATGATTTGCGGCAAAATCTTCGGCAGTCTTTCCTTTAACTTCCATCAGAGTCATCGCCAACGCATCACCGACAGCCAACGCCACCGTCGTCGAAGCCGTCGGCGCAAGATTAAGCGGACACGCTTCTTGGTCAACCGACGCATCTAACGCGACTTCGGATTGTCGCGCAAGTGTCGAATTCGTGTTGCCGACAATCGAAATTATCGAAATGTCGCGGCTTTTTATCGTCGGCAAAAGTGACAAAATCTCGTCGGTTTCGCCCGAATTACTCAAAACGATAACGACATCGCCCGCAGTAATCACGCCTAAACCACCGTGCAGTGCGTCCGACGGATGAACAAAAACCGCAATCGTGCCGGTCGAAGTTAAAGTTTGTGCGATTTTTTGCGCGATAACGCCCGATTTTCCAACGCCGATGACGACGATTTTGCTTTCGCAACCCGCCAAAATTTCGATGGCGCGTTCCACCGAGTTTTTGTCCAATTGTTTCGCCGTCCGCTTTATCGCGGCGGCTTCGATTTCGAGAATTTCGACGACCTTTGCAAATGAATCCTTCACGTTTCAAAGTTTGCGAAATAGCTGGTCATTTGGCAAGTTATGAGATTAAACTTCAAATGTAGAGGTTAATTTATCAAATCATTTTTATTGCACTTTTTGATAAAAGTAGGCAAAAATAATTAGTGCAATATGTCCAAATAATAATTTTTCCGTGAAGATAGAAAATGATGAAAGCAATAACTTGTCCACAATGCGGTGCTTTAATTAAACGAATTTCCCTCAAAGATAAATTTGCTTTTTGCGATTATTGCGGAGCAAAAATTCTGCTTGAGGAAAACAAAATCGTTGAACTTCCGGCTAAAAAGGAAGAAAAAAAACTTACGCCGTGGGAGCAATATCGGGAAAATTATGGAAAAGTTCAGGCAAGAGCAGACCAATATTATGTGCCTGACCTTGAACCACCAACTAGAAATTATCCGCTTGTGGGTGCGCTGATTATGGTAGCAATTGTTGTAATTCCGTTAATTATTTTTATCGCAAGTTTAGATAATTCCACTTCCGATCAAAAGAAAATCCCGAAAAAAACTCTCGTCGAAAACAACAACTCCTTTATGCCTCGAACCCCGACTCGAACTCCGACTCCTTATCCGAAAATAAATTATGAAGTAAAAGTTCAATGGAACGGAGACAATGATATGGAGCATTTTGAAAATCCGCAGATTGACCAATCAAAATTGCCGTCTTTTGATGAAACGGAGTTAAAGAAAACCGTCTTTAAAAATCGAGGTGTGCAGGTCAAAATTACGATTGACACAACCGGCGAAGTTACTGCGGCAGAAGCAATTTCCGGGCATTTAATTTTGAAGGAAGCGGCGCAAGAAGCAGCAATAAAAAATTTGTTTAATCCGCGTCAAAAACCAACAAAGCGCATTTTAACCTATTACTTTCGCCTAATTACAGATTAATCATTTTCAAAGTTTTTATTGTGATTTTTATCAAGTCTGCTCGACAAAATTGGAACAAACATACTTTCTTGGTGTCTAATAAAAGCAAGTTTCAAGTTTGGAGGAAAAATTATGACTTTGGGCAAAACATTTCTCTTTCTAGTCTTGGTTTCGTTGTCGGTTGCTTGCGGTTATTTAATCGGTCAGCAAAATAATGTGTCGGTCAACGCACAACAACAAACTGTTAATCCATCAAAAACATTTGAATTATTACGCAAAATCAAAGAAGAGAAAATTAGGGACTTCATTTTTTCAGGCGATGATGAAAATGAATTTTACGGCGTAGTTCGGCAGGTTAATGAGTCGCCTACTGAGGATTCGATGTTCAAAACCAGCGACAAATTAACTATTTATGACAAAATGGGTAAAACTGTTTATGAAACCAAAGAAGTGGGAATTGGCGGACTGAAATCTGAAAGATTTCTAAGACCGGATTCACGGGAAATAATGTTTTCAACAAATGGCGGCGGAACAGATAGTTTTCTCAATATTCTCAGTTATAAAAATGGTAAATTTATAGAAATAGCTAAAGACGAAGACTTTCAATATCGCGGCGGCTTTTTCACGATGCTTCAATACCGAACGGGTATGCAAACGCCTTATTTCAAACCATCACAACTTATTGTTATTCAGCAACAAGGCGGTGCCGACGAAAATCCAAAGGCTTCGGTTTTTCGCACAGAAAAAAATAAATTTCAAAAAATTGGCGAAATAGAAATGCAAAAACTCGGTGATTTTATCGAAAGCCAAATTACACCAAAGAAATAAATTCATTTTTTCTCTTGCGGAATCGGCGCAAAAATATCAAGCACAATCTGCCATTTGCCGCCGCGCAGTTTCCAAATCTGCATTATATTTCCCTGTTCGATTATTTTGTTGCCTTTTTTCAGTTGATAAGTCGTGTTTAGATAAGCCAAATCGCCCGCACTTTGAAGCGTCATCTTTTTGCCGAAACTGATGGTTGATTTCTCTTTTTTGAGTTCCGCCAGAGCATTATTTTTGCCGACAATGGGTAACTTTCCTTCACGCAAAATTCGCACATCTTCCGCCGCGAATAATTGCCCGGCGTTGCTCAAACCTTTCATTTCTGCGGTATCGAAAAACACATTGACAGTAGCAGAAACTTTCGGTTTGGTGTCGCTAATCGTTTCCGTCGCGTTATTCGGTGATTTCCAATCAGTTTCGACTTTTTCGGGTTTCGGATGCGAAATGCCGATGTCTAAAACGGCTTTGAAATTTCCGTCGGCTTGCTTTTGCCAAAGCGTAACATATTGACCAAAAGCGGTTGGCGCATCGCCTTTGCCTTTCGGACGAAATTCCCAATCGCCGGTCGTATAACCCAAAACACCGTTGGCGGAAATATCGGCAAATTTCGGTTGCCAACTCAATAAACTGCTTGATTCGCTCCGTGCCTTCCAAACCTCTTTGCCATTGGCAGCGGTCGGATTAAAAACAATTCCGTCGTCAGCAAGAAATTCCAAAAACGCGCTTCGCGTACCTTTCTCAGCGGCGTATGCGGCAAAAGATTGTTCGGTTTCGACGAGTTTCTGCAAATCGCTTTTCGTTTGCGAAAATACGGTTGCAAAACTAAAAATAACGACAAATAAAACAAGTATCTTTTTCATATATTTTTCTCATTTGCCTTGTTTGCCTTATTTGAGATGGCGAAACAAAACGACATCGCGGATTTCCTGTCCGCGCACGAAGGCAAATTGTTTGCCGTCTTTTGACCACGCGAAATTGTATAATTTTTCTTTCGGCAAGCCTTCCATTTTCTGTGGTTCACCGCCTTCGATTGGTTGTAGCCAATATCCGTCGTTCCAATCGCGGAAAGCGACAGCACGGCTGTCCGGCGACCAATGCGAACCTAAGGAAAGCGTGGCATTTTTCGGTAAATCGAACTGTCTGACAACTTGATTTGTCTGTGCGTCAAAAATGGCAAGCCGATATTTGTCGGTTTTGTAGGAAGCCGCAAAATATTTGCCGTCGGGCGAAAAACTGAGCCACGAAGTTTCTTTGTCATTCAGAATTTCGGCTTCGCCGCCGTCAATCGAAACGCGCCGCAATTCGCCGCCATCGTTTTCCCAAGATTTGTAATAGACCCAACGATTGTCCGCCGAAACAAACGACTGAAAATCTTTGCCGCCAAAAGTTAGCTGTTGAGGATTGCCGCCATCAATGTCCATCCGCCAGATATTAAAATCACCGCCGTTGCGGATTGATTGAAAAACAATGTAACGCCCGTCGTTGGAAACATTCAAAACGCTGTCAATAATTCCCGACATCGTGAGCGGCTTCGAACTGCTGCCGTCGGCGTTCATCTCGGAGATAAATTGGCTTTTCGTATCCGAATTGGTGTAGATTATTTTTCCATCCGGCGTAAAATCCAATCCCCACAAACCGTCATATTTACCGAACGCACCGAACGTGATTTGTTTTGCCGCGCCTAAATTATCGGCGGGTGCAATCCAAATATTGTTCAATTGACGATGTTCAATCGTCAGAATCGCATTTTGGGAAAGACTGAGCGAAGAACCGTAACTGCTTAAATCGTTGGTGATTTGGTGTGCGTTTCCACCCGGAATCTCGATGTGAAAAACGTGAAACTGCGGCACGGAAGTCCACGAATCGTATGTTACAGCGTTAGCGATAACGCCACTGCCGTCTTTCAGCCAAACCGTTTTTGCCGTATCGCGCCATATTTCGCTTTTAATTACGTCAACTTTTCCGCTTGAAATTTCAAGGATTGCCAAATCGTTGCTGAGAGATTTGGCATCCTTTAATTTGCTGAAAGCGAGCCGATTGCCGTCCGGCGACCACGAAATACTGTCGAAAACGAATGATTCGTTTTGCGGAAATGAAGCGACCTCACGCTCGTTTGTGCCGTCCAAATCGCTGACCAAAAGCAGATCTTTTTTATCGCCGCGTCTTCCGAAGGCAATCTGCTTGCCGTCGGGCGACAAACTGAAATTTTCGACAGAATCCGCAATTTTTTCGTGAACGCCGCCGGAAATGCGTATTCGATAAAGTGCTGAATTCGGTGTTTTGTCATCTTTATACGAAAAATAAATTTGACCGGAATCGGGCGCAAAAGCAAGTTCAAAATATACAGCATCGGCGACCGCCGGACGCAATAGCAAATGGTTTCCACCCTCAACATAGCCCAGCCACAGACTTCTCTTTCCGAAATCATTGATAACATATCCGAAGACTTTTCCGTCCGGCGCAAGCGTGGCGGTGGAAACTTTGCCGTTGGTCGTTAGTTGTTTAATATTTGTCGGTGCAACGAAAACTTCCGATGAAAAATTTGACTGCCTGCCTTGCCGCCAAAAATAAAATCCGCCGATTATTGCCAAGAGCAAAACCGCACCGATTAAAATGACAAAATAGTTTCGCAACCAATCCGAAACTCCGGTTTTTCTTTTTGCCGAATTGATTTGCTTTGTTTCATACTCATTTGAAAATTCTGCATCTTTCTCGATTTCTTCTTCGATAATGACGCGCTCGAATTTGTGGGTTTCGACGATAATTTCATTGATTTGCTCCTCGGAAAAGGAATTTTCGGCAAGCGCGACGATTTCGTTTAACGCGAGAGTCCGACCTTTTTGATACGCGGTATCAAAAGTCTTTTCATCGAGTGCGCGGCGGATTTTCTTTTCATAATCTTTGCGGAAAAGGCGTTCGGACGGTTCTATTTCGTAGCCGATGGTTTCGCGCAAATGTTCAGCCGCGCCTGCCATTTGCGCCGCTAAATTCGATTTTGTCTGCACGATGGCAAGTGCTGCAAATCCGTCCAAACAGACAGAAACGAGTTGTTTTTGTCCCACTTCCTGCGCTGTCGCCAGTGCTTCCAAAAAATAAGAATTTGCCACTGCAAAATCGCCTTGGCGATAAGAAACAATGCCAAGATTGCAAATAACGCTGCCGACCGCCTGTTTGTATTCAAGTTCCTTTAAAATCGCCATTGATTCTTCCAAAAGCGGACGCGCCACCACTAGATTACCTTCCGCTTGATAAATATCTCCGAGAAGATTTAGCGCATTAGCAGTTCCGGGTTTATCGTCCGTCTCACGGCTGATTTGCAGAGCTTTTCCGATAAATTCCCGGGCTGATTTAAAATCGTTTTGCCGGAAAGCCACCGCGCCCAATCCTCTGTATGACCACGCGATTTGCCGCCTGTCGCCCACTGCTTTGCCGTCTTTTAAACCTTGTTCGTGCGCCTTTTGCGATGTTTTAAAATCACCTTTTTGTCTTGCCAAAAAACCGAGTCCGTATAAAAGTTTGAAACGAATTTCCGAAGGAGTTTTACTACTTCGTTCAAGCACTTTCTCCAACCACTCGCAACCTTCCGTTAAATAACAGTAAGAAGCCCAAAATTCCCGTGTTGCCGCCGCCAAATGCGCCGCCGATTCCGCATCCGTTTCCAAAAACCAACGAAGTGCGGCGCGAAGATTGTCAATTTCAACTTCCAAATTTCCCAACCATTCACCACCTTTGCCGTCTGACAGATGTGGCTCTGTTTCCTTCGCCAATGCCAGAAAGTATTCCGCGTGATTTTGTTTTAACTTATCGGTTTCGCTGTGTGATTCCAGCCGCTCAAACGCAAATTCGCGCACAACTTCGAGCATCTTCAAGCGCACTTCGCCATTTTTCTGCTCTTTTACCGCTAAAAGATTATTATCAATTAGCGCAGTGAAAAGATCGAGAATCAGCCAGCCAGACCGTTCTGACAAATCACAAACCGCTTCTGCCGCTTTGACCGTAAAACCATCCGCGAAAACCGACAATTGACGAAGCACGGCTTTTTCGTCTTCGTTCAGCAAGTCGTAACTCCACTGAATCGCCCCGCGCATTGTCTGCTGACGCGCCGGTAAATCCTGTTTGCCGCCGGTTAAAAGATTTAATGAGTTTTCCAGACGTTCGAGAATTGATTGCGGAGAAAGTAATTTAACACGCGCCGCCGCGAGTTCGATGGCAAGCGGCAAACCGTCAAGCCGTCGGCAAATTTCGGCGACAAAAGAGGCATTTTCGCCCGTTAAAACAAAATTTCGTCTGATATTTTGCGCCCGCCGGATGAAAAGTTCGACCGCCGCATATTCGCTTGAATTTTCATCGGTTAAAACCATATCACGCGGCGGCAATGAAAGCGGTGTTACAACGGTTTCGCGTTCAATGTCTATTTTAAGTACGTGGCGGCTTGTTACCAAAATTTTCAAAAATGCGGTCGAGTTTATAAGTTTTTGCAAAAGCGGTGCAGCGGAAATTAATTGCTCGAAATTATCCAAAACGAGCAAAATTTCACGACTCCGCAAAAAATCTTTCAGCGCGTCAAACAGAGATTTTTCGCTTGATTCTTTGACATCGAGAGCTTGCGCGATTGCGCCAATAACGAGTTCGGCTTGATTGACGGCGGCAAGTTCGACAAAAAACACACCATCCGCGAAATCCGCTTTTAACTCATCGGTAACACCTCGCGCCAAAGCCGTTTTCCCGCTTCCACCCGCGCCCGTCAGAGTTACTAAATTCACATCATTTTGCCGCAGTAAATCTTTAATTTCCGCAATTTCGCGTTCGCGTCCGATGAGCGTTGTTTCAAATTCCCGCGATGCAGAAACCGTCAAATTATTTTGCGAAACTGCTAAATCATTCAGTTTTTTCTGCTCTGATTTTTCAAAAGGCAAGCGCACATCGGCGACAAACTTATAACCTTTGCCGGGAATTGTCGCAATAAATTGATGATCGTTCTTTCTTTCGCCAAAGATTTTTCGCAGCGCGGAAATGTGAACCGTTAAATTATTTTCCTCGACAAATTGACCTTCCCAAACTTTGTCGAACAGTTCTTCTTTGTGAACTATTTGCCCGTGATTTTCCACCAAAACATACAACAAATCGAATGCTTTTGAATTAAGCGAAACTGGCTTACCTTGTTTGAGCAACAAGCGTTTCGCGCCGTCAAGCTCGAAATCTCCAAAGGAAAAAGTTTGTGCAACTAAGGTTTCCATCTCGGTTTAGCAACATTTAGGAATATTTAATAACGAAATTAAGGACTTTTAGCAATGCTTTCGTCCAAACTCGAAATCGTTCAAGAAAAACTTCGCTTTATGCTTTTGGATTTTAGCAGAAGCCGACGCGAGATGAAAGGAAAAAAATGACGAACAAAATACGACAAACGCGGCAGATTACGATTGAAACGCACAGCATTACGATTATACGCGCTAAAGGCAACTCGCCGGCGGATTTTTGTGAGCGTTGTCAACACAACGTAGCCGCGTTTGCGCCCGAACAAATAGCCCGATTTTTTCAACTGACAATGGAGGAAGTTTGTCGCCGTGTGGAGCAAGGCGAACTGCATTTAACTAAAATGCAACGCGGTGTCGCGCTCATTTGCGGAGATTCACTGAATCATACGGAATTTGAAAATTTCGGGACACAAAACAAATAAAAACAGTCGAAAGACCTACCAAGAAAATAAACATTAAGGAGCAAATAAAAATGAAAAAACTAATAACTATCGCAACTTTAACCATAATTTCGGCAATTTCAGCTTTCGCCCAAACTGCGGCGGAAAAGGAAATTTTGAAATTCATCGCCGATTATGACCAAGCCTACGTCAATCGGGACATCGCTTTTGCTGAACGTGTCTGGGCTGACAATTATATCTTTTCGTATGAAGGCACATTGCAAAATCGCGCCAAATCTTTGGAAGAAGCGCGGGCAGAAAAAAACAATCCGAATCCGCAATATAAATTGCTGTCGTTCAAAAGCGTTAATGACAGTATGCAAATCATTGGCAATATGGTAATCGTTTCAGGAAGTTGGACTTCGAGCGTTGTTCCAACAAACAATTTGAAAGCCGAGCCACATATTGACAATGGGCGTTACACGATGGTTTTGGAAAAACGCAAGGGCAATTGGATGGTTCTTGCCGAACATAATTCCGAAGCACCGCATGACAAAAAAGCGATGGAACAACAAGTGCTGAAAATGGGACAGGAATACAACAATCTGATCGTGCGCGGCGACGCAGCGGAAATCGAAAAAATTCTCGCCGACGATTATATTTACACGGACGACAAAGGAAAAATTCTAAACAAGACGGAAGATTTGGCGACCTACAAAAACCGCCAATCGAAAATCGAATTTGCTGAAACCACCGACCAAAAAGTGCGGATTATCGGCAATAATGCGGCGGTTGAAACCGGAACTTTTCACGTTAAAGGCATAGACAAAGACGGCAAGCCGTTTGACGAAACCGAACGCTATACGACAACTTGGACGGCGCGGAACGGTCAATGGAAAATCGTCGCCGATCATACATCGGAGATTAAAAATTAAATAACAATTGGTTTCTTTCGCGTTCCAGCCCCAAATTTGGTTCGGTGAAGAAACAATCAACATCGGCAAATGGATTTTTACAATAAATTTGTTTGCCGATGTGCAATCTAAAAAAATAAGGAGAAAATAAAATGGATCATTTTCAAAATTGGTTTGGAGTCGGAATAAAAGGCGGCGGCACACTTGGTGTCGCCGGATTTGAAACGATGGAAGGTTATGTCGCTAATCTCGGTTATCCGCGACATAGCCACGAGTTGAATTTATCGAGTTTGAGATTGGGTTTAGGTTTGGGAGCTTCGGTTGGGATGACCGCCATCTTGGTTTTTAACTGCGGCAATATTCAAAATCTCAACGAAACTCAATCGGAAGATTGGAGCATCAACATTTCATACGGCGAAAAATGGAGCGATATTGTCAAAGCACTTGCCAATTTGAAATTTTTTGCCACCGCCGCCAAACTCGCCAAATGGACAAAAGCAACGCCGAGCGACATAGACACGATTCGCAATGCGATGTCTTATTTTTGGACGACGGCGGATATGATACAAAACAAACCACAGTTAGTCGCCATAGATATTCCCGGTGCAGGTATCGGACTCGAAGGTTCGATTCATAAACTCTACGGAACAATCAGAATCGGCGATTTGATAATTTCCGCACCAAGCACCGAAACTACGCCTTCCGGTATTAAACGAGGAAGTATGTAAGAAAAAATAATACGGAGGAAATATGATTTATTTAGCATTTTTACAAGGTCAGGACATACCTGACTTCGGCATCAGCACGAATACGCTTATTATCAATGTAGTTGCCGGCGTATTGTTGATAACAGTCGTTACGATAGTTCCGATGATAATAGTTTTTCGGCGGGTTTTCGGCGGCATCAAGCAAACCAACCAACTACTTGCGACGGGTGAAGCGGCGCAGGCGAAGATTCTGAAGATGTGGGACACGGGAACGACGCTCAACGATAATCCGCAGGTCGGACTTCTGCTCGAAGTTCACGCTATCAATCGTTCGCCGTATCAGGTGGAAACAAAATGTTTTGTCTCGCGTGTGAAAATTCCGCAAGTTCAGTCGGGCGCAGTCGTCAACGTAAAAATAGATCGTCAGGATGCGGCAAAAGTCGCGCTTGAATTGGCTTGAACATTTAAGAGGTAAATATGAAACATTTTTTGACATTAAGTTTGGTTCTTTTATTCAATCTCGGAATTTATTCGCAAGACGAAATTGTTCTGATTACGCATAACAATTATCTAGTGGGCGGAACCCGAAACGGGAAATGGTTGAAAGAAGCGGACGTTTTGACAAATATCGGGAAACCGACAAAATTTATCGGTTTTGATTCTTTCATAAAGACAAAGCCGTCCGAAATTTACGGCATATTTGATACGTTGGGTTGCGGGGCAAATTATTTTTACTTCGGCAAAACAGCAAAAATTCCCGAAAATGTTCTTGGAGATGACAGCTTAAAACCGATCTTGGCAATCGGTGCAAACGCCAAATGGAATCCGCTTCCACGAGTTCCGAAAAAACTCGACCAAACGAATAAAACTTATCAAACAATCGCGCTGGATTTTCTCAGAACAAAGGGAATGAAAACAACCAACGTAAAACTCGAAAGGGTTGTTTCGATTGATCTCGAAGGCGACGGAACGGATGAAATTTTTATTGAAGCGACGAATTATAAAGACAAAAACGGCGAAATTGGCGGAACTGCCCGTGCGGGCAATTATTCGTTTGTTTTGATGAGAAAAATTGTCGGCGGCAAATCGAAAAACTCTTTGATCGAAGGCGAATTCAACCCGAAAAAGCCGAAGATCGAAGATTACATCAGCGAATTCGATTTGTCGGCGTTTGCCGATCTTAACGGCGACGGAAAAATGGAATTGATTCTTAAAGGTTTGTATTCATACGGCGGTCAATCAACTGAAATTTATGAGTTGGAAAAAAATACTTTGAATAAAGTTTTGTCCGTCGAATGTGGAGATTAAGTGAGAAAGTTATGAGAAAAATACAGCTTCAAATTTTTATTATCGCAGTTGCGAGTTTATTTTTATCAGCGTGTTTTCTGCCGACAAGTTCGACGACGGTAAGATATTAGATTCGGGAAACTCTTTATGAACAATTACAAATTACTTTTTTGTGTAATCGTGCTTTTCGCAATAATTTACGGCGGTTGTCAGAAAAACAAACTGCTTTTGGAAACGGAAGGTTCACGGATTCCGCCCGACACACTGATTTCGGTCAATAAGTCGGAAACGCTCGATCAATGGTTCACGCTGGAGATTTCCGCTGACGGCGAAACGGTTTATACGCCGACAAAATATAACGGTTATGACTGGACAAATGTGCCGCCGCAGGGCGTTCCCGTCAAAAGCCGAATCAGCCGGGAGCAGTTGGAAGAAATCATCCGCGAGTTTGAGAATCATCAGTTTGTTTCTTTATACAATTCCTACAAACAAGGAGAAAACGGTTGCGACAGCCGTGTTTTAGATGCCGGAGTCAGAACCGTTTCAATCACAATCGGCGGCAGAAAAAAGTTCGTGCGTTGGGAAGGTTGTATGAAAGATAGGAAAACTATTCCGCCGGAGTTTTTCGCGGTGTATGACAAGATTTATGAAATTACAAGAGCGAATCAATAACGCTAATTTAAGGAATGAAAATGAAAAAACTAATAATTTGTTTATCAATAATTTGTTCGGCGGTGATTTCAATTTCCGCGCAATTCGACAATGAAGGAAAGTTGAAAGTCTGGACGACCGGAAATGTTCAGCGCAGCTATTGGCAGGATTTTGACGAAGAAGATTTGGTATCGGCTTTGTGTAAAGTCCACCTTGCTAAACATAAAGAATTTGACCGCATAGTTTTTGAATTTGACGGCGGAAAATTGCAATATGTTATTCAATATCTGCCGTCCGATATTTATTCGACCGAAGGAGGCGACCGCAAAATACAGATTGCGGGAAATGTTTTTATGTTGGTCAGCATTTACGGAATGGGCGCGTTTGACGAGATGCCTTGCAAACTCGGAACTTATCCGAAAAAGAAGTTGAATTTTCCGTCTTTAATGCAGATTCAAGAAGGAGTTTGGTTTGAAGGAATTCAGGATTTTATGATCGGTGTAAAAGCGGAAAAAACATTTCGTGTGCAGGAATTATCGAATCCGTCGCGGCTCGTGATTGATTTTAAGCATTAAAAAGTTAAAGAACAAAAAAATATTCATTATGAAAAAATTATCGGCAATATTAATGATTTTGTGGGTTTTTGTTTTGTCCGTCAGTTTCGTTCACGCTCAAAAGACGGCGAATTCAAAATTAAAAGAGGTTGACGTTTATTTTTATTTTCTCGGCATTTCAGGTTTGGAGTCGGAAATTCTCCCGCTCAAACGAAAAGTTTCGAGCAAAGCACCGTTGTTTCCGGCGATTGAGGAAATGCTCAAAGAACCGACCGAAGCGGAACAAAAAAAAGGGTTTGTTTCGGCTGGTTACGACGATCTGAAACTCGTTTCGATCAAGCTAAAACGCGGCACGGCGCGGGTTGATTTCAAACGCACAATCAGCGACGACTACAATCCGGGCGATTTGCAAACACTTGCCTTTGAAAGTGCGGTTATCAAGACGGCGAAACAATTTCCCACGATTAAAAAAGTCATCGTTTGCGTCAACGGTATGAACGAATTCGGCATCGGTTTGGTCGAAGACGCGCTGCGCCCGTGTCCGGTGGAGAAATAAATGAAAAAGTTTTTGATATGTTTTTCAGCGATAATTTTTTTATTGACGATTTCCGGTAACGCTTTCGCGCAAGTTGTCGAGGATAGTTCAGATCAAAATGTCGAACAAAATTCAAACAAATTTTTAGGGCTAAAACTGCGCCCGGAAATTCGCGCAGTCGTCAAGGAAATCGAGCAAAAATCCGGCAGGGGAATTTATAGCAAATTTATCGAATTGGACGAATTTATGCTCGGTTCGAGCTATATTTCCGAAGACGGTTTGCCCGTGGTTTTGGTTGATTATGATCTGGAAGATGAGCCGAAAAAACTCGAAGCCGTCATCACGCACGAACTTCTGCATCTGCGTCTGCGTGTCAACGGTTATCCGACTTTTCTGTTTTCGGAAAGCGTAAATATGTCCAAAGGTCGGGCAATTGATACGGAACAAGATCATGTTAACGAAGTAATAAGTCTTATCGAACATCAGATTTTCAAAGCCGATATGCAAAAATTCGATTTGTATAAATACATAAATCTGGCGGGCGATACTGCCGACGGCGCGAGAAAAAATAAAGGAAAAGAAGACGGGCAAGCCGATTCAATAAATTACGCCCGTGCGATTCTTGAATATCCGAATACGAAAGACATCGAAGAAGTGCGGAAAATTTACACGGCAAACAAATGGGCGCGGGCTTTGCGCGACGGCGAAGCGATTGCCAGATTTATCAAAACGTCAAATATCCAAACACCGAAAGATGTGGACGCAGTTTTTCTAAAATGTCTTTCACAGCTTTTTCCGCTACCAAGTTCGTCATATAATTTCAAATTGACGCTTGATCCGAATAAAAAAGTCGGGCGGCGAATGATTATCGGTATTTCGCGGCAGACAACTGTTAAAGAAAGAAAATCGAAGAGGAATTGATAAAAATATGAAACCTTTGATTTGCCCGCAATGCGGTGGGAGAATTACCGTCTATAAACCGTCGGACGCTTTTACGGTGTGCATATATTGCGAAACAAAATTCGTCATTGAACACGAAACTACGAAACCGCCACCGCGTGTTGAATTCGATTACGAGCCTGTCAAAAGTTCGATGTCGAGACAACAGATTTTCGTTACGGTTTTTGTTTGCGCCGCCATTATTCTCGGTGGGATAATTTTCATCGCAGTCGTCGCAAATAAAAAAGATAAGGCAGATAACACTTACAGCGGTTACACAAAACAGACACCATTTAGCAAATATACGCCGCCGATCTCGCCGACACCGACACCGAATCTGAATTTGCTCGAATTCGGCGGCAAAGGCACGGGCGAAGGTCTTTTTCAAGATGCCGATTCGATAGCCATTGATAAAAAGGGAAGAATTTATGTCGGCGATGATTCATTGCGCGTTCAGCAATTTGACGCGGAAGGAAAGTTTCTGAAAGTTTGGCAAATTCCGTCTGAAACGGTCAATTACAAACGCGCCCGCACGATTCACAAGGTCGCTGTTGACGGTGAAGAGAATCTTTATGTTGCCGTTGGCGGTGTGATTTTAGTCTATAAACAAGACGCGGACAAACCGTTTTTGACGATGCACGACGCGCCGGATTATGTGGTGGATTTCGCGCTTCGGAGCGACGGCGGTGTGCTTTTAATGTCGAACAACGATCAAATAGAAACGCTGTTTTTCATCAGCAAAAACAAAAAAATAATACGCACAATCAAAGGTTTTCATTCCGATACGGCGGACGCTTCGATGTCGCCGTTTGATGTCGGTCTGGCGGCGATTCGCATCGCAGTTGACGGCGCGGGGAATATTTATTCGATTTACGCGCTCGGCGATGTCGGCAGTTATCAGCTTTCATACAATGCGGAAGATTTCCGCATTTTCCGCTTCAATGCGGACGGAAAATATGTCAACAAATTTGTTGAAACGATGGATTCCGTCGGCATCGAAACTGATAATCAAAGCCGAATCTACATTTCAAGAAACGACGCGCTCGAAATTTATTCGGGCGAAGGCGAGTTGCTCTCAACCGTTTCGGGCTTGAACCGCATTGACGCTTTCGCGCTCGATAAACAAAACAATATGTATATTCTAAGTAACGACCGTGTAGTCAAACGTGCCGCCTTTCAATAAAAACTAAAAGCCGAAGTAATTATTATGAAAAATTTAATAACAATTTGTTGCGCCGTTTCTCTTCTGTTGGGTGTTGGTTTGGCTTGCAAAAACAATCCGCTGGCGAAATAGCGGAAGAATATTTCAAACGCGCCGGAAAACATTTGGAAAACAATAATTATTCCGCTTCATTTGCTCTTTCCGATTCTAATTTCTAATCTGTTTATGCACAAACTTATTTCAAACCAAAATTAGATTTTAGTCAGATTAAATGAAAATTGTAGTTATTGGCAGTGGTTTCGGCGGACTCTCGGCGGCGATTCGGCTTCAGGCAAACGGACATCAGGTAACAATTCTTGAAAAACGCGATAAACCGGGCGGACGCGCTTATGTTTATGAACAAGACGGGTTTAAATTCGATGGCGGTCCGACCATTATTACTGCGCCGTGGCTGATTGATGAACTTTTTACGTTGGCGGGCAAGAACACGAATGAATATGTCAAACTCGTCAAACTTGATCCTTTTTACAATATTCGTTGGGAAGACGGGACGGTTTTTAATTATAACGACGATAAAAAAAATCTAGCGGCGCAAATTTGTAAAATAAATCCTGCCGAAATTGATAATTATAAGCGTTTTGCCAAAGATTTGGATGAAATTTATCGCGTCGGATTCGAGTTGATTGATAAACCTTTTACGTCGGTTTGGGATATGGTCAGAGTCGTGCCGCAGATGATAAAACTGCGGTCAGATCGTTCGGTTTATAAATTTGCGTCGCGTTATTTCAAAGACGAAAAACTACGCGAAGCCTTTAGTTTTCATCCACTTTTAATCGGCGGTAATCCTTTTACAGCAACTTCGATTTACGCCATGATTCACGAACTCGAACAAAAATTCGGCGTGTGGTTTGCGATGGGCGGAACAGGCGCGTTGGTTCAGGCGTTGGCAAATCTTTTTATGGACATCGGCGGCGAAATTTTTTTGGAGGCGGAAGTTGAAGAAATCTCAATAAAAAATGGTAAAGCCAACGGCGTAAGAATGAAGTCGGGCGACTTTCTCGCAGCTGATGCGATTATTTCAAATGCCGATGTCGCCTTTACTTATTTGAACTTAATTCCAAAAGAATTTCGCAAAAAATATACTGATGAAAAGGTTAAAAAAATGACTTATTCAATGTCGCTGTTTGTAATTTATTTCGGCACGAACCGTCAATACAAAAATATGGCGCATCACGAGATAATTCTAGGAAATCGTTATCGTGGACTTATTCAAGATATTTTTGACAAAAAGATTCTAGCGGAAGATTTTTCGCTTTACCTACATCGCCCGACGGCAACCGATAAATCACTCGCGCCCGAAGGTTGCGATTCGTGGTATGTGCTGTCGCCCGTGCCGCATCTCGGCGGCAATATTGACTGGAAAACACAGGCGAAACCTTACCGCGATTTGATTATCAACTATTTGGAAAAACATTATATGCCCGATCTATCAAAGCACATTGTTTCAGAGCATTACATTGATCCGTTGCATTTTGAAGGAACTTTGAACAGTTATTTAGGGAGTGCGTTTTCGGTTGAACCGACGCTTTTGCAATCAGCTTATCTGCGTCCGCACAACCAGAGCGAAGACATCCCGAATCTTTATTTTGTCGGTGCCGGAACGCATCCCGGCGCAGGTATGCCGGGCGTGATTTCATCTGGAAAAATCGTCGGAAATATGATTGGCAAAGCCGTTTGATTTTGGATTTTGGATTTTGGATTTTGGATTGATAAGACTTTGGAACATAATTATTAGTATTGGCGTTAAGATTCAGAGAAATCCGAATGTCGGCAATCTCGTAAATTTGCTTTCGATTAATCCAAAATCCAAAATCTAAAATCTAAAATCGCAATGTGGTATTGGACAAAAACTTTATTTTTAATCTTGGTCGGCGCAATCGTCGTGTGGTTGGCGTATGAATTTATCACTTTTCCGAATATTTCAAAACTTCGCACCGAAAATCCGACGACGACTTCGATGATTGAATTTCGCATTTCGGAAGCGAAGACAAACGGCACAGAACCGAAGAAATTTATGATTTGGATGCCGATTGAGCAAATCTCGCCAAATCTGCAACGCGCCGTTTTAGCGGGCGAAGATTCGCATTTTTTCGGGCATCACGGTTTTGATTGGGACGCAATCAACAACGCTTGGGAAGAAGCGCAAAAACAAGGCGAAAAAGAGGCAAAAGAAGAGGGCGATTTTGACCCGAACGATTGGATTCCGCCGATGCCGAGTTTCAAACGCGGCGCGTCAACCATCTCGCAACAACTCTCCAAAAACCTTTATCTATCGGAAGAACGCAACTTTTTCCGCAAAGGGCGCGAAGCCGTTATCACCTATTTTCTGGAACGCGAATTAAGTAAAAAAAGAATTTTAGAGATTTACTTAAACGTCATCGAATGGGGCGACGGCATTTACGGCGCAGAAACCGCCTCGCGCTATTATTTCAAAAAATCGGCTTCAAATCTTACGCCGCAAGAAGCCGCTTATTTGTCAGCAATGATTCCTTCGCCGCTCAATGTTTTTAATCCAAAGAAAAACCCGAAGCGCGTCGTGCGCCGTCAAAAAGCCATCTTGCGCGGAATGAATTCAATCAAACTTGCTTACTGAAAAAAACGCGAAAAAAGGACGAAAGTCGCAAAAACATAAATCAATTTTTTGCCGCTTTCGTCCTTTTTTCGCGGCAAATTAAGTCGTGTTTATAAAGTCTAAAACCTTTTAACTATGCTATTACAAAACTCTTGTAAATAGCCATTTTCACTTTGTCTTAAAGGTCAATAAATTAGCGGTTTCCGTGCTTTTCCCGCTATCCTTTTTATTTTTTGTGTCTTTAATGCGTGAAATATGTTGTTCCATACCGCTTAAACTGTCTTTTAAGGTTTCAGGTGAAAGATGAGTGTAGCGGTCTGTCATAGAAAGTTTGGCGTGTCCAAGCAACGCCTTTACAGCAAACGCGCCGACATTGTTAATGGTTGCTCGTGTGCTGTAAGTATGACGTAAAGAATGGATGGTCAAATCTTCAAATCCTAGCTCTAAACAAACTTCTCGAAACTTGCCTGAAAGTTGGTTTGCCTGTGATGTGATACCTTCAAAAACTTTATTTGTTTCGGGAACATCTCCAGCTTCACCGCGCAAGGCTTCAAAAATTTCGCGGACATTTGAAAGCATCGGTAAATTTCGCGGCTTTCTCGTCTTGGTCGTTTCTTTCCGAATGTTTATAAAGCCTTTGGTCAAATCAATGTCGCGCCATTGAAGTTTAAAAAGTTCGCCGCGCCGCATACCTGTATAAAGCAAAATTGTAATTTGTCGGCTGAATTTTATGTCGTCTTTAAGATGCTCAAAAAAAATGATTTCTTCATCTTCGGACAAAACGCGGTCGCGTGAATTTAGATTTGTATAATATTTGATGCGGCTGACAGGATTTTCTTTGATTTCGCCAAAGTCTTTAGCAAGATTGAAAACAGCCGACAAAACGGCAACATCACGGTTGACGGTTGATTTTGCCCGTGTCTTTCTGTGCGTTGTTGTTGCCGATGCTCTTTCCCGTTTGAATTTCTCGACGGCTTCCGGTGTGATCTCGATTAGCTTTTGCTTTCCAAACTTTTCGAGTAGAGATTTCAAAATTGAAAGTTCGACGTTATAGCCTCGCTTGTGTTCCTTTGCATAGGGCTTATAACTATGTTC
>JANOXW010000130.1:0-14358 GCA_031418635.1 Acidobacteriota bacterium | reverse complement strand
ATTGGCGGTCGCGGTCCGGGCGAATCGAAACTCGAAACAGACCGTCGCCGCGCTCGTGATAAAATCTCGAATCTCGAAAAACAAGTTGATAATCTAAGCCGTCAGCGACAGGAACGGCGCAAGAGTCGGCTCAATAAAAATGTGCCGATAATTTCGCTCGTCGGTTACACCAACGCGGGAAAATCTCCCTTATTAAACACATTGACGCAGAGCAAAGTTTATGCGGAAAAGCAGATGTTTGCGACGCTTGACCCGACATCGCGCCGACTGCGTTTGCCGATTGAGCAAGAAATTATTATCAACGACACGGTTGGATTTATCCGCGATTTACCCGAAACACTCGTCGCGGCTTTTCGCGCTACGCTTGAAGAAATCAGCGACAGCGATTTGCTGGTTCACGTTGTTGACGCATCGAATCCACAAGCCTTACAGCAAATCGAGTCGGTTGATAAAATTTTGCGCGAACTCGAATTGAATAATATCCCGTGTTTAATTGTTTTGAATAAAGCAGATTTGATTGATGAAGTTTCCGTGCATGCTTTGGAACGCAGTATTTTATTTGACAAAGACCGCGAAAGTGTGGCAGTTTCAGCTATCAGTTCAAAAAGTTTGTCACCTTTATTAGAGAAAATCGGCGAAGTTATAACAAAAGATCCGAGAAAGTTTGCAACTCATACGGTTTGAATTTAACAACTTTGATTTAAGATTAGCGAGTTGGCAAGCAAATAATCCAAAATCGCAAATCCAAAATCCAAAATAAAAATGAGCAAACGCATACAAGATTTAGCAACGCCATTGACAAAGTTTCGCAAAACGGCGATAAGCAAAATTTTGCGTCCGTTTGAAAAACTGTCCGCCGATCAAAGATTTTGGATCGGTTTTGCGCTTCTCTGTGTTTTGACGACATTTTTAATCAGCAATCCGTTTTGGCGTTCAACCACTGACCTCTACAAAGAAGGCGATGTTGCCCGCGAAAGCATTATTTCGCCCGCCGATATTACCGTTACCGACACCGAAGCGACGGAAAAAATCAAACAAAGCGCACTCGAAAGTGTGCTTCCGATTTTTACGTTTGAATCGAATCGCACTGACGAAGCTGTGCAAAGTTTTCGGTCAGCGTGGGAGAGTTTGGCGCGAAAGGGCAACAATGCAAATACGAATAGCAAAACAAATACGAACACAAAAAACGACGCGCAATGGACAGGCGCGGGCGGCGAGGAACTTGGGCGGATATTTTCGGCGCGAAAGTTTAGCACTAACGAACTCGATGCGGTAACGCGAGTTTTGCGCGAAAACGCGCAAGGCACGATTTACGGCGATCAAGATAAGCAATATTTTCAAGATGAAATCACGCTTAACGACCGTCTGAAACCGAATCAGCAATCGGTTATGAAGTTTCCCGAAAGCAGTATGACGGCACTTTCGACGGCGCGAAATAATTTGCAAGAAGGATTATTAAAAATTCGCAGTCTGTCCGAAAAAGAAGCCGAAGCCTTTAATTCTGCGCTTGCGCCGCTGATTCAGCCGAGTGTTGTTTATGACAGCGTGGCGACCAATAATGCGCGGGAATCAATTTCAAAGAGCGTTTCGCCGTTGACAATTTCGCTCAAACGCTCGCAAAAAATCGTCGGCGAAGGCGATATGATTACGCCGAATACGCTTTCGCAAATCGCCGCGATTCGGGATTATAGCACTTCGACGCGGCAGTTAAACCGTTTTTTCGGCTTATTGGCATTGATTTCTGCACTCTTTTGGGTAGCGTGGAAATTTATCCAACATCGCGGAATGGTTTCGCGCATCGTTTTGAGCGAAGAGAAAACCTTCGCGCTGTTCGGTTTTATCGTTTTGGCGGAAACGGCATTGATGTCGGTGTTTTTCCGCATCGCCGAATTTACCGCTTTGCAAAATGTCAAAGCACCACTTAACGACGGTTCGTTGTGGTCGTTTGCGATTCCGTTTGCGTTTGGCAGTTTGTTGATGACGCTTCTGGCTGACCGAAGAACGGCACTTTTTACGGGACTTTTTCTGGCATTTGTGGCGGGAACACTTGCGCCGAAAGGTTTGGAGTTTACGCTCTATGCGGCGATTGTTTCGGCGGTGGCAGTTTATGGCATCGGGCGTTATCGTAGTCGGCAATCGGTAACGATTGCGGGTGTTTTGGTCGGTTTGGCAAGCGCGGCGGCGGCGGTTGCGCTGATTGGCTACACGCAACAGCCATTTATTTTGAACACGGTTTTGTTGGCAATCGCCTGCGGGTTAGGAAGCGGAATCGTTACGGCGGCGATTACGGCGGCGTTACTGCCGTTGTTTGAAACATTTTTCGGCATCTTAACCGATGTTAAACTGCTCGAACTTTCCAACGCCGATTTGCCCGTGCTTGGACAACTCGCGCTTCGTGCGCCCGGCACCAATCAACATTCGCACGCTGTCGGACAATTGGCGGAAGAAGCCTGTCGCATCGTCGGCGCAAACGGATTGTTGGCACGAATCGGCGCACTTTATCACGACATCGGCAAAACCGCCGCGCCCGAACATTTTGTCGAAAATCAGCTAAATAAAAATCCGCACGACAAACTAAAACCGTCGCAAAGCGCGAAAATTATCATCAGTCACGTTACTTACGGCACAAAATTGGCGAAGGAAATGGGTTTGCCCGCGCGAATTGTTGATTTTATACCGCAACATCACGGCACACGAACGCTTCATTATTTTCTCAAAAAAGCGCAAGCCGAAGCCCGCGACGAAGATGAAATTTCCGAAAACGATTTTCGCTATCCGGGACCGAAACCGCAATTCAAAGAAGCCGCGATTATGATGATCGCCGACAGTTGCGAAGCCGCAGCACGTTCTTTGAGCGAACCGAATCCTGAAAATATTCGATTTATCGTCACGAAAATTATTGACGCAATTTTGTCTGACGACCAATTGGACGAATGCGATCTGACATTGCGAGAACTGACGCAAATCCGTGAATCAATGATAAAATCGCTGATTGCGATCTATCATTCACGCGTTGATTATCCGGGCTACACACCGCCGAGTTCGCTCCAACGCATTTTGATACCTGCCGAAATAGATTCCGAAGAACGCGGAATGAAATACTCAAATCCCGCCGATATTCCCATAAGCAAAGGCGGCGAAGTCGAAGACGAAGCCCTTGACCGCTCAAATCCACCCGAAAAAGCTGAAGCCAAAACCGTAAAGTAAAAAATTTCAAATTTAAAGTAAAAAGGCAAAAGTAAAAAGTTCAGCAGGTATGAATGCCAAAAATTTTGCAGTTGCCTTGTTTTTTCTTTTTTGAACTATTTAACGGCGCACAAACCTATGGAATTATTCCGTTTTCAAAGCCGAGATTGACGGGTTGTTTGATGTCCGATTTCTTTTGAATTCGGTTCGGGTCATCGAGGCGCATTTGTTCGGGCGAAAGTTGATTGGTTGGCGGAACATCGTTCCCAACGATTTCCAATTGAACATCGTCCACCCAGACTTGTCCTTTGCCGTCAACGATTGTGCCGAAAAAAATATTGACTGCTTCGGACGGAACATCCAACACTACTTCATACCGCTTCCAATCGGTTGTGCCGGTAATCGGGCGATTTAACATATTGTCAAAGCCGAGCAGTCGCCGGTTGCCGTCCACACGCATCCACAAACCTGACGCATTAGTATTTTCGGTTTTCAGCCAACCGACTAAACGAAGTCGTTTGCCGCGATATTCGTCAGCGGAGATAACTTGGGAAAGCGAACCGAATCCGGTCTCGTCGCCGCAAGTAAATTTAATCGCCGCGCTTGCCTTGCCGCCGTGTTTAATATTCGTGTCCACTGTCATCGAATAACCGTTGCTACTATTGGATGGTGCGCGTTGCCAGCCGACGGGCAATCCGCTGATTATCGGCTCAATCGGATTGGGCAAACGCGAGCTATGATCGGCGATAATCTGCCAACGCCCGTCGCGCCGCACTAAAACATTGGTCGAACGGTCGCGCCGGACATCAATTTTACCGTTTTGTTCGCTTTTTGTAATTACTGTGTAATTTGCCATAGCCGTATCTGCGGTTACGGCGAACACCTTTAAATCTTCCATTTCATACGAATATTTGGAATTAGCCGCCGCCGGAGATTGAAGATAAGCACGGACTTCGGCTTTGACTTGCTTGGTGGTTGAATAGCTGCTTTCATAAACAAAACCGTTGTCAGCATAAATAGCTGATGTTGTGGCGAAATCACGACGGCTGAACGCATCGTAATAATCGCGCAGAACTTTGCCGATTTCCGCTTCGAGTTTGGCATTGCCGCCGTTGGCATTAACTTGTCCATTGAAATTTTGTATTCCGGCAAAGACAAAAACTGCCACCAATAAAACCATAATCAAAACTCGTTTCATTTTTTATTTCTCCTTCGATGCGGTGTTTGCTCGAAAACAAACACCGCCGATAAAATCAGTCATAAGCAGGTAAGCTAAAGTTTTGTAAAATAATGCAGAAGCCCACACGAAGTAAGGACGCAGACACACTTACTTCGTGCGTATTTTCGCATCATTCAACCATCAGATTGTAGGTAACATACGACGAGAAGTTTCTGGTCGCACCGCCGAATGTGATGGTGTGCGCTCCCGGCGGCAATGGCGCGACCATCAGATAAAAACCGTCCGACACCGTATAGTAAGTTTGTCCCGGAACTCCGCCGAATATGTTGTTTTCAGGTGCGATGATGGTGAAGAATCCCGCAGGCGAGAGCGTCCGCAAAGGCGTAGATTTAGGATTCAAGCTAATGCTTATATCTTCCCCGTCAATGTTTGCCTGAAGATTCCTCGCAGATTTATTAAAACCTTGGAGCGCAGCCCGCATGCTAGTCTCAGGAAAATGGTCGGTTATTGTCTTACTTTCCGAATTGCCCAATATTGCGAAGAATAGAAACTTTCCAGCCGGAACAACACATTCGTTACGGGTCGCATTACCTCCGGGCGTGCTTACTAGAAAGAACACCGAGCCTTGTTGTCCGAAATTACAATTTGCGCCGGTCGGGTCCAAGCCCGGTTGATTTTCCAACGGAGTTTCCAATATATACCGCCACCATTCGGCAGACCACTCACCGTAAGTCTTTCCCGTTTGTGCCTGTGCCTCGTTTGGCGGAATGACGGTGAATGCCGATCCACTTGCCGGCGCGACTATCAGAATTAAAAACGCTGTAACAATAACCATGATGGTCTTCCAGTATTTTTCAAGAACTTTCATAAATTTTCTCCTATATTTGAAATGATTTGCCCGTTGCTCAATTGCATTTCAGCAATGACAAGAACAGCCAAAATCAAAGTTGTGATAAATATTTCGTTACATTTTTCGATTTCTCCTTTTTTTGAATAATAGTCTTAGCAATGCAAGAGCGAGTTAATTGCTCGCCCTTGCATTAAGCGGTAGTAAAGACCTGACGTGAGAGATTAGTCGTGCTTATTAGGTAAAGTTATTGTTGGTGAACTGATGATTGGAGCGTAGTGCACGTATTTGGCGGACAACCGCCGTTGAACATAGTGAGTTGCTGACTCAATACAACCGGATCCATGCTGGCGGCTCCGTGAGTGCGGACGACTAGATGAATCTCAGCCGTCAACGGGAGAATTAATCCTCTAGTTCCTCTTTCGCGCCCTGATTCGTCGCCGATAGCGCGGAATCCGCCAAAAGTAGCCGAACCGTCAGCCCCGACAATTCGACCACCAGTGTTAAAGAGTCCGCCATGCGTCGCCGGATTATCCAAGTCCACCGGTGTGCAAGGATTGGTCGCACAGGCGGCGGGAGTATTGAAAATGGCGAACCACCCCGTTGCTACCGTTCCGGGAACAAGTCCTTGGGTAGTTAACGTCATAAATACTCCACTGTTACTTCTGACCAGCATTGACCCGCTGGCAGGGATGACCGCCTGAGTTGCCATCACTCGAACGGGTAGAGTTGTGATTGTGGGATTACTTTGTCCAAAGGTGTGCATAGCCGATGCAAAAGTAAAGAGCACAGCACAACAACCGAGAATTACTAAGCGATTAAAAATTATTTTTTTCATGTTATTTCTCCTATATTTGAGTGAATACTTTGGTTAAGCGGTTGCTCTATCGCCGTATCCGTAAAAAGCGATAGCCGCAACGAAATTGATGGCGGCGACAGGTAATTCCGCCGATTTGTCGAAGGCAATTTTTTGCTCTCTACTTATTAGCGCGATAGTTTTTGAAATTACAGGTCAAAATAATTTAAAAAAATTGACTTTTTTGTTAAATGGGTATATTTTCGTGTTGAAAAACAAGTTCACTTCCGAAACAAACGAGGCTTGGCAAATGACGGAAAAAAAAACTGTCCCGCAAGAAATAACCAAGATGTTGCGCGATTGGAATGATAATTCGGCAGACGCTCTGCTCCAAGCCGTCTATACGGAACTGCGTTGGCAAGCGCATCGTTATCTACAAAAAGAGCGCGTCGGACATACTTTGCAAACTACTGCGTTGGTTCACGAAGCATATCTCAAATTAATCGAGCAAAAATCGGTAATGTGGGAAAGTCGCACACATTTTTTCGCCATTGCCGCGACAATGATGCGACGGATTTTGATTGATTACGCCAAAGCCAAACATCGCGTTCGGCGCGGCGGCGCAAATGAAGATTTACCGCTTGAAGATGTGCTGACGGTCGCAATTAGTGATACGGATTTTGATTTGCTGGAACTTGACGAAGCCTTGACGCGCCTTGCCGAAAAAGACGCGCATCTCGCCAAAGTCGTCGAACTCAGATTTTTTAGCGGCTTGGACGTAGTTGAAACGGCGAAAGTTCTCGGCGTTTCCGAATCAACCGTCAAACGCGATTGGGCAATGGCGAAGGCTTGGTTGCGCCGCGAATTAACGCGGTAATGGTTTCTGGTTTCTGGTTTCTGGTTCAAGGTTCAAGGTTCAGGATTGCATTACTAGAATCTGAAATCTGAAATCTGAAATCTGAAACCTTGAACCTAAAACCTTGAACCAAAAAGAGATGGCTGACGAGAATTGGGCAAAATTAAGGGAAGTTTTTGATTCGGCTTTGCGACGAAAGCCCGCAGAGCGTCGAAAATTTGTTATCGAAGTTTGTGGCGGCGATAGAGTTCTGTTGGCGGAAGTTGAATCGCTACTCGATTCGCTTGACAGTGCCGAAAGTTTTATGGAAACGCCCGCCGTTGCCAAAGTTGCTAATGAGATTGAAGTCGAACAAAAAAAACTTGAAACCGGAAAATGTTTCGGGCATTACGAAATTATCAGGCAAATTGGCGCGGGCGGAATGGGGGAAGTTTATCTGGCAAACGACCAAAAACTCGACCGCCAAGTTGCCGTCAAAATCCTCAACGAAAAATTCAGTCGGGATGAATCAAATCTTCATCGTTTTATACAGGAAGCGAAGGTCGCTTCTGTCTTAAATCATCCGAACATTCTGATTATTCACGAAATCGGCGAAACCGAAGATGCTCATTTTATCGTCAGTGAGTTTATCAAAGGTGAAACTCTGCGCGGGATTCTCAAGGATAAATCGTTGTCGGTGGCGGAAATTTTAGACATTGCCATTCAAATCGCCAACGCGCTTGTCGCTGCTCACGAGGCGCATCTCATTCACCGCGACATCAAGCCGGAAAATATAATGATTCGCCCCGACGGATTTGTCAAAGTTTTGGATTTCGGCTTGGCAAAACTCGTTCAGTCAAAAAAGGAATCGGTTGGGTTAGAGTCGGCAACGGCGAAACAAAACGAAACGGCGAAAGGTGTGATAATGGGAACAGTCAACTATATGTCGCCCGAACAAGCAAAAGGCGCAGAGGTTGACGAACACACGGATATTTTCAGTTTCGGCGTGGTGCTTTACGAAATGATTGCGGGCAGAACGCCGTTTGCGGGCGATTCGGTGGCGGAAACCTACGCAAATTTAATCAATGCCGCACCGCCGCCACTTTCACACTTTGCCGAAGACGTACCGTCCAAATTACAACAAATCGTTTCCAAAACGCTTGGCAAAAACACGGACGCACGTTATCAAACGATGACCGAACTTCTCGCGGATTTGAAGAATTTGCGCGAAAATCTGACGTTTGATAAGAAATTGGAACGCTCTGCTTCGCCCGTCGCGTCGTGTTCTCTATTCGGGCGGACGCGCGAAATTTCAGCAATCGAAAATCTGTTGCGGCACGAAGATGTGCGGCTTGTAACCCTAACTGGCGCGGGCGGCACGGGCAAGACGGTTTTGGCACAGACCGTTGCCGACGGTTGTTTGGCAGAATTTCCAGACGGCGTTTTTTTGGTCGAACTTGCCGCCGTAACCAATCCCGATTGGGTTGTTTCGGCAATCGCCAACATACTCGACGTAAAAGAAACTATCGGCAAATCTTTGATTGAAACATTGAAAACTTTTTTGCGCCAACGACGAATTCTGCTTGTTTTAGACAATTTCGAGCAAATCGTTGTCGCTGCTCCGTTGTTGGCGGAACTTCTCGAAGCGTCGCTCCATCTCAAAATTCTTGTTACGAGCCGCGTCGTGTTACACTTGAGCGCGGAAAATGAAGTGGTCGTGCCGCCGCTTGCCGTGCCGCCCGAAGAATTCCGCGCCATTTCCGCTGATAAATTACACGAATATTCGTCTGTCGAGTTGTTTGTTGAACGGGCGCGAAACGTCAAACCGAATTTTGTTTTGGCGGACGAAAATGCTTCGGCGATTGCCGAGATTTGCTTGAAACTTGACGGTTTGCCGTTGGCGATTGAACTCGCGGCGGCGCGTATCAAACTTCTTTCGCCGCAAGCACTTCTGCAAAGGCTGGAAAATCGCTTACAACTTTTGACAAGTCAGACCAAAGATTTGCCAGTTCGTCAAAAGACGATGCGCGACACGATTGCGTGGAGTTACGATTTACTCAGCGCAAAGGAAAAGACGATTTTCAAACAATTGGCAGTTTTCGCGGGCGGTTTTACTGTCGAAGCGGCAGAGGCGATTTGTCAAGCCGCCGACAGCACCGAAATTTTGGACGTTTTGGAATCTTTGGTCGGCAATAATCTACTTCGGCAAACGGATGAAAGCACGGGCGAAACGCGCCTTTTGATGTTGGAAACGATTCGGGAATACAGCGCGGAACAACTTACGGAAAGCGTTGAGGAAGCCGCGATGCGTCAGCGACACGCCGATTTTTTCCTAAATTACGCCAAACGAATGGAGCGCGGTTTGTTAGGTGCAAATCAGGCGGATTTGCTTAATCAGATGGAAGCCGAGCGCGACAACTTTCGGGTGGCACTTGATTGGAATCAAAAAAACGGCGACGATAATCAATTAAAACTCGCCGCCGCGCTGACGATGTTTTGGACTCTGCACGGTTATTTGAGCGAAGGCATCGAGCGTCTGTCCGTCGCTCTCCAAAATTACCCGAAGGTTGCCGCTAAAACCCGCGCTAAAGGTTTGGCGGCACTCGGACAAATGGTTTGGATGCAAAGCGACTATGTGCGGGCAATCGCTTTATGCGAAGAAAGTTTGGCACTCGCCCGTCAAATCAATTACCCGATGATAAGCGCACATTCACTTTTCGTGTTGGGAATGTCTTATTGGTATCAACACGGCGACGCGCCACGGTCAATCGCTTGTTTGGAAGAAAGTCTGGCTTTATACCGCGAACTCGGATACGACACGGGCATTGTCTTCGCATTGGTCGTGCTTGCCGCTATTTATCAGCCGACTGATTTGCCGCGCACGGCGGAACTGCTCGACGAAAGTTTGGCGGTTGCGCGGCAAACTGGTAACAATCTGGCACTTTCGATTGTGTTGGTCAATTACGGACGGTTGAAATTTGCCGAAGGAGATTTTGGGAGGGCAAAAGATTTATGTCGTGAAAGTTTAAGATTGCGTGGAGAAATAGCTGACAAATGGGGAATTGTCCAATGTTTAGAACCGTTGGCAGCAATCGCCGTGATGGACGACGAACCGCGTCGTGCCGCCAAGATATTTGGCGCAATAGACGTGCTACTCGAATCGGTTGGCGCACAACCGCCGTTAATTTTTCGCGCCGACCACGAACCGAATCTCGCCGCCGCCCGCGCCGCGCTTGATGAAGCAACCTTCGCCGCTTTATTTGCCGCCGGTCGCAAGTTGCGAACTCACGAGATTGTCTATTTAGCTTTAGATGAATCAACCGATGAACGCCACGATTCTGATTTTTCCGATGCTGAAACGCATTTTTCGCGTCTGTGGACAGACGAAACTTTTCCCGCGAAAAATAGTGAAGAGGTTTTTGCGGCAAACCGAACAGCAACATCTTCAGTTTACGGCTTCAGATTTCGTGCCGCAGTTGGCTTGATTGGCTTGCTGATGGCAATCGGTTTCGGTTATTGGTTTTTCGCCTATCGTTCGGCAACCATCGAATCAGTCGCCGTGATGCCGTTTGTCAATGTTTCTGCCGACTCGGAAGTCGAATATCTCTCGGACGGAATAAGCGAAAGTTTGATTGATCGACTTGCCCAACTACCGCAATTAAAAGTCATTGCCCGCAGTTCGAGTTTCAAATATCGCGGCGAGAATATAGATTTGCAAGACGCGGCACAGAAACTCGGCGTGCAGGCGATTATTACCGGCAGAGTCGTGCGGCACGGCGATAATCTTTTCATCAGAGTCGAGATGGTTGATGCGCGTGATAATCGTCAGTTGTGGAGCGAACAATACAATCGGCGAACGGCGGATATACTGATGATACAACAGGAAATCGCAAATACAGTTTCGGAGAAATTGCGCGTCAAATTGTCGGGCGGACAGGAACAAGCGATTATCAAACAACCGACGGTCAATCCGCAAGCGTATGAACTTTTGCTCAAAGGGCATTACTACCGAAATAAGAACGGAACGGAGAACAAAAAGAAAGCCGCCGAATTCTACCAAAAGGCAATCGAAGTTGATGCCGGATATGCCGCCGCTTATTCTGCCTTGTCCGTCATTTACAGCGATTTAACGCAAAACAGCATTCTCGACCCGAAAGAGTTCAAGCCGAAAGCCGAAAGTGCGGCGCGAATGGCTTTGGCATTAGACGAAAACTTGGCGGAAGCCCACGACGCACTTGCATTGCTCAAATTAAATGATTGGGATTGGACGACTGCCGGACAAGAATACAGACGCGCCATCGAGTTAAACCCGAATTTTGCCAAAGCCCACAGCAGTTACGGTTTTTATCTGAGTCTGGTCGGACAACACGAACAAGCCGTCGCCGAATTTTACCGTGCTAAAGAGATAAATCCGCTTTCGCCGAGCGTCAACGCGAGTATCGGTTATGGACTTTATCTGGCGCGACGCTACGATGAAGCCCTCGAAGTTCTCCAAAACGCTCTCGAAATGGATCGGGATAATGCTTTCACCAACGGCATTATCGCGCATTGTTATCTCGGAAAAGGAATGTATCCCGAAGCCATCATCGCTTTTCGGCGCGTCATCGAACTTGGCGGTGAACCCGGCTATCGAATCTATTTAGGCGCGGCTTACGCCAAAGCCGGCGAGCGCGAACAAGCGCAAACAATTCTCCGACAATTGGAAAACGGCGAAGATTATATTTCGCCCGGCGAATTGGCAGTTCTCTACGCGGCACTCGGCGATTATGATAAGACGTTTGCCGCGTTTGACCGCGCCTACGATGCACACGACGCGCAGTTGCAGTTTCTAATGGTTGAACCGGCATTCGACGCTTTGCGCTCCGATTCGCGCTTTCAAGATTTACTACGGCGCGTCGGTTTGGCGCAATGAAATCATTAGGCAGAAGCCCTGCATTGCTTGATTTGCCGTTATTATTTGAAGATTTTGGAGATGAAAGCCAACTTATCAAACGCGAAAAAATATCACCCGAAAATCTCGAACAGTAAATTGCCGACATATTCGCTTTGCCGAAGCCGGTTGCTTTGTTGCCCGTATTCAACTCTAGTTTTCAATGCTTGTTTGTTATATTGAACATTGACAGCTAACTAGCGAGTCTCGCTCTGCGTATAATGTTGGTCATCTTTGATGACTCAAAGAAAACTCCTGACTTTGAATAAGCCCTAAACTGTCCAACAAATCATTGACTTCTATTCCGAAAAAAGCGTATAAATAATTCGATATAACAAAACTGAAATTCAGTTCAATATTAAGTTAAAGTGAGCAAACTTGAATTACTTGGGTCTAATGAGAATGAAAAGAAATACATTCAATTTGATTATATCTTTTGCCTTAATTGTAGGTTTTGCATTCATTACTTTCTTGTTCATTTATCGCAACAATCAATCTCAATCTTTACCAATTTCATTATCTGATTTCTCGACCTCAGAAGAAACTGAAGAATATGCAGTGTATTCTGCTCTTTTGGAAAAGTTATTTGTAAAAGATGACGTAAAGTTGCTTGTGATTCGGAAACAAACACTATTTTCTATCAACAATTATTTCATACGCACAGCCGTTGAAGAATCATTCTCCGATATGAAAAAACTTTTTTCCTCTGTCAGTGAAGATGCTTTTCGGGATTACAGAATTAAAAATCAATACCCCTCAATTCTCAGTTCCAAATTTATTCTCTCTGTTAAATATGTGTTTACTGATGAATTTGAGTTTAATAAAGACAAAGATGCTGCTTGGATTGCTTCTTTCTTTGAAAAGTATCCAGACGCTCGCGGAATAATACAACTTTCAAAAATTGGCTTTAACAAAGATAGAACTGAGGCTTTTGTTTTTGCCGAATTTATTTGCTCTCCTTTATGCAGCGGTGGCAATAACATTCTTTTAGAGAAAAACTCCGGCGTATGGAAGGTGAAAGAAAAATTTGAGGGATGGAAGTCTTAATCGGTATTCCGCATAATAATTCAATAAAAGTGAATGCGAAATAGCGACTTTATTTAGGCTTTGTTCATTGAACTTTAGCTTGTGTTGGCAGTTTTGCCCCGCGTCAATTTAATTGTTTGAAAAAATATAATAATGATTGACAGTCAAACAGTAAAGGGAAAATATGATGAAGTCAGTAATCTCGAAACTTTGAGCGAACGCAGAGAGTTTCTTTCTAAACAAAGCGAAGAAATGAAGGTAGCTCTTTGGCTTGAAAATATAAACCAAAAAATAAAGGGAATAGAACTGACAACAGAACAAAAAGAAATTCTTGATATTATTAGAGAGAAATTTATTACCGTAAAATTTGCCGAGTCTGTTAAAGGAAAAAACGAAGAAGCAGCAGAACCCGAGTATAAGGAAATTATGAGTAAAGCTAGCCAATTATTAGGTAAGGAGAATCTAAGAGAATTTTTCGTCATTTTAGGCGATAGCAACACACTTATTATGTAAATAGTAGAAATTTATTCGATCTTTCAGACTTGCTTAAATTCTACGATTTGGTGTAAAAATGTTCGTAGGCGCAGAAATATTTCTTTATATGTCGTTTTTTTTTCAATTAAATCATTTTTTTTCTATTTAAGACGTTTTTTTTATTTTTAGAGCGTTTTTTTTATTTTTAAGATGATTTTTTTTCAATTAAGTCGTTTTTTTTATTTTTACGGCAATTTTTTTATTTTTAGGACATTTTTTTTATTTTTACGCAGTGAAAAAGCTATTTATGAATTGATAATGCTTAGACATTTCAATTTTTTTCGATTTAGGGCAGGAATTTATCTTACAAGCACAAATAAAACAAAGGAGAGATAATTTATGGACGATAGAATCAGACGAGAGTATGAAATGTTTCAGCGTGTTTTGCTGTTTTTGGATGAGAACAAAAACGATTTTACCGCGATTCCGGTGGTTGCGGCGCAAATAACGATTTTGCAGACTGAAACGCAGAAGATTGCGGATTTAGGCGCGGAAAAAGTTTCGGCAACCAGCGGCGCGAAGGATGTAACGCTTTTTAAAGGCGATTTGCGCGATGCACTCAAAGATGTGATGCGGAACATTGCGGATATGTGGCGACCGATGGCGAAAAATCACGAAAAAGCCGAGAACAAATTTCGGATGCCGCACGGCAGCGACCAGCTTTTGATTGACACGGCGGGAAGTTTTATTGAAGATGCCACGCCGCTTAAAGCGGATTTTATCGCTCGCGGAATGCCGTCGAATTTTATCACCGATTTAACCGCAAAACGCGACGCTTTTGAGACGGTTGACAACGAATCGGAAGCCGCCCGTTTGGAAAGAATCGGCGTTAATGCCCAATTCTCTAATCCGTGTAAATTATGCCGCGCCGCCGTTGATGACGTTTCTCCGATTGTCAAAATGGTCTATCGCACAAATCCCGGCAAACTCGCCGAATGGCTCTCCGCCTGCCACATCGAACGCGCTCCGAAAAAGAAATAATCAATCTGTCATCAGTGCAGAAACGCGGACGAAGTAAGCGTGT
>JANOXW010000129.1:0-16830 GCA_031418635.1 Acidobacteriota bacterium | reverse complement strand
AAATGATAAAAATATCTCGTTCCATTAAGTTAAACTCCTGTAAAAATAGGTTTTGTCACTTTTATTTTACAAGTATTTAGCTTTTTGGAACACTAAACTTTAAGTTGCACACAAGGTAGATGATAAGTAAGAGATTGTTTTGCGAGTTTCGAGAGTTTTTTTAATCTTTCACTTATCACTTTTCACATCTCACTTATTCCGAATGATAAAATATTGTAAAATAAAGTCTTTAATTACGCGCAGACTTCAGTTAAATTACTTTTAATTTTTATGCTATTGCAAAAATATGCACGAACCTTTTCAACTTTTTAATTTGAATGGCGGATGTTTATCCGAATTGTGCGACGCGAAATTTCCGACGGCTTTTTATGCGTGGAATCAGGAAACTTTGAAACTTGGCGCAAACGGAACGCACTTCGGTTATGTCGCAGAAGGCGAAGCGTTTTTGCAAACCGAATCAGGAAATTTTACTTTGAAGGAGAAAATGTTTTTTGCCGTGCCGAATAATCTACAAATCACGGGCGGCAAAGGCATTATCGTTACGCGCATCGGTTACAACGGAATGTTTTATATCGGCGGCGCAATCGAAAAAACAGGCAGACTTCGATATATTGACGGTTGCCGCGATACGTTGTTGATTCCGCCTTTGCTCAAAGGCGATCCGTGTTTGAACGCGCTTTATTTTCCGAAATCAATCACCCAAACGCCGCACACGCATCCTTCGGTCAGAGTCGGAATTGTCGCCAAAGGAAACGGCGAATGCGTTACGCCAAACAGAATTTTTCCTTTGGAAACGGGAAAAGCATTTATAATTGCGCCCGAAGCCTTGCACAGTTTTAATACCTACGAAGATGAAATGGTCGTCATCGCCTATCATCCCGACAGCGATTTCGGCGCGACGCACGAAGATCATCCGATGGTCAATCGCACGATGGTATCAGGAGTTTCCGCCTCGATAATTGATGAAATTCGCACACGAAACGATTAGATTGGAGAAAATTATTATGCAATGTCCGAAATGTTTTGCCGATGTAAAGTATAAAGAACGTAGCAATAATCAATGTTCAAAATGCAACGCCCGATTCGCTTTTGAGCCGAAAACACATCCGTTGAAATTAACCGACAAATATTTTTCAAAAGTCGTCACCAAACTCAGCAACAACGACAAACTTTTTTTCACACCGCAACAACTCCAATTTGCCGTCAGCCGCAAAAAACTCAAATCCAATTCCTTAGTGATTTCTTTAATTATCATCGCTTTTGTTACGACCATAGTTGCCATATTTATTTATCCGTTAGCCGCGATTGCCGTCGCTTTTATTTGGATTATCGTCATTATCGCTACCACAATTTACTACAAGAAAAACATTTATCTGCCGCAAACTATTTACGAATTTCATAGTAGCGTCATCGAAACTTGGAGGTCGGTTTATAAAAATTATCCGCCAAAATTGATTCTCGATAATACTCTGACAACCCAATTTAATGCTGAGGTACGCGGCATTTTGGTTTGTGATGATGTCGAAACAGCAATGTGTTTGGTTGCTAATCAAACCGATAAAAATTTGGGCTTGGCAATTATCAATAATCCGAATCAAATAGCCGAGTTATTACAAAAACGCGGGAAATTGCCGATTTTTCTTTTGCACAGCGCAAGTGTCGAAGGCTATCATTTTGTGGAAAAAATCAAACAACAATTCGGCACACAAACGCGCATTTCTGACATCGGTTTGCGACCAAACACGGTGATGAAATCAAACATCGCTGCACTTCGGGAAAAGAGCGAACAAATCGGCAAAATCGGCAATTTAACCAGCGAAGAAATCGCGTGGCTCAATCAAGGTTTTTTCACACCTTTGTTTGTTTTTACGCCGCCGAGATTGATTGCCTTCGTAACCAAAAGGTTGGGAGAACAGACAAAACCGATTACCGCAGAAAATCCCGAAGCAAAAGCTAAATCAATCGGGTTTATGACTTGGGCAGGTGAATGATTTATGCGAAATTTTGAGAAATCATTGCAAAAAAGTTTGGCTAATTTAGAATCGTTCGGGAAATTGTATTTCACGCCGAAACAACTTTTTTACGAATTTTGCCGTCAACAAAGCTCGCCAATCGGTCTTAAAACCAAAACTGCCGCTACGCTTTTTGGTTTGAGCGCAATTCCGACAATATATTTTGCCAAATCAAAACCGAAAAATGCGCTCGGTTTATTGACAGCAAGCGCGTTTGCATTTTCTGCTTTGGCGATTTCTAAACAAATTCCGCGCACTTTGTCGTCAACAATTTCTTGGAGCGAATTTCAAGCAAATCTGTCAGATTATTTACAGAATAATGAAATTTACGGACTTTTGAAAATAGAAAAATATGTGAACTTTGCGAACAAAATTCCCGATGATTTAACGCTTTACGGTTTGCCAAAACTTCTGATTTGCGAGTCAGACGAAATCGCTCAGATGCTTCGCCTCAATCAGTTTCATCTACAAACTCCGTGCGCTGTTTTGAGTTTGCGCGAAGTAAATCCGTTGAGTGAAAATATGCAAAAAATGCTGTTGTGCGCCGAAGAACCGAAAGTTTTTTTTCTGCACGATGCAAGTGAACAGGCGTTTACTTTCATTCCGAACCTGCGCCAAACCTTAGCATTAAAAGCCGAAATTCCGCTTCACCCGTTGGGTTTGCGTCCCATTCACGCCCGACGTTTGCATCTTTTCGCGGAAAAAAATACTGCGTCAAATAATAATTTGTCAGAAATTGATTATTTGGAAGAAAGCGAAAAAACTTGGCTCAAAAATGGCTTCACGGCGGAAGTTGCGGCAGTTTCGCCGATTCGTCTGCTCAGAGTTTTACGACGATTAATTTTAGGTGTAGAAATTCCGACAAATTCATTTTTGCCACAGAGAAGTTTGGGTTTTATGTAGATATTTATGCCAGCAAATTATCAAACAATCGAATATACGGACGAACTTTTGGCTGATAAAACCGTTTGCCGTCGCTACAATAACGGACGCATCGAATGGCGCAAGCGTTTGGACGATACGCGCATCGAATGGCGCGATAATCAATCACAACAAGGCATTGATGAATTGCTCGGCGATTCCATTGTCAAGCGGACTTTCGGCAACAATCCGCCGACTTATGGACGCGAACAAGGTTACGGCAGAACACTCTGGTCAAATAATCTTATGACGGTCAACAAAACAAATTTCGGCGGAAAAATCGGCGCAATTTTGGCAACTGTCGGCGGTGCGTTTTTATTGGGCAGTTTGGTCGCGCCACCAATGATGCTTGCCGCCGAACAAGAAGCCGAACTGCGCCGCCAACAAGCCTTACAGCAACAACAATCTGCCGGCAGTTCTTCCACCGACGGCAGTTGGGACAGCGATTTCAGCGATTCGGACGGAGATTTTGGTTAAATTTTATGCCGCGTTTTTCCGCTGTTTTCTCAAAAAATAATCCCGAAGCATTGATGGATTTTGCCTGTGAAATGGATGGCAAAAACTTCTTGTCATTTGAACACAAAGCCATATTTGCGCTAACCTCGCACACACACGGCAACGCCGCGTTTTTTAGGTTTGAAAACCTTTCCGCGATTGGCGAAATTACGATTTACAACCGCGATGAAATCAAAAAATATTTAGCTGTAACAGATGAAATTTCAGACGGCGAGTTATTTTTACGACTTTATGCAAAAGATGCAATACAAGGCTTTAGCCGCATCGAAGGAATGTTTGTTGCCACTATTTATGATGGCGAAAATCTTTTGATTGTCAGAGATGCAATCGGCAAAAGACCGCTTTTTTACACCCAAACTAAAGATTCGTGGGCGGTTTCGTCGTCGCTCAAATCTTTGCGAAAATGGTCGCCGTTGGAAAGTAAATTAAATCTTTCTGCCGTTGCGTCATTTTTGACGTTTGCTTATTTGCCCGATTCGGAAACTTTGCTCGAAAATGTTTTTGAATTGCTTCCCGCACACGCTTTGCGAATTTTTCCAAATGGCAAAACTGAATTGACGAATTATTACGAACCTTTAGAACAGATTGATGAATCCAAATCAATCGAATTTCATATCCAAAATCTTCGTCAAACGCTTGAAAATTCGATAATTGAAAAGTTGCCGAAAAATGATGAAGAAATCGGCGTGTTTCTTTCGGGCGGAATTGACAGCAGTTTGGTCGCGGCTTTAGCAGCGAAATTTCACTCTAAAAAAGTCCGCACTTATTCGATTAGCTTCGGCGACGAAAACCCAAACGAAACCGCTTATGCAGGCTTAGTTGCGACGCATTGCGAAACGAAACACAAAGTTTTGTCGTTTAGCGGAAAAGAAATTGCGCGATATTTGGCGGAAACCGTCGCTTTGCTTGATTGTCCCGTCGGCGATCCGTTGACCGTGCCGAATTTTTTGCTCGCCAAAGCCGCTTCCGAAGACGGTTTGCATCACGTTTTCAACGGCGAAGGCGGCGATCCGTGCTTTGGCGGACCAAAAAATTTGCCGATGCTGATTTTTGCTTTGCAACAAGAAAAGCAGCAAAATTTGTCGACAATTTACCTACATTCATACCGAAAATGTTTTGACGATTTACCGTTTATACTTTCTAAAAATGTGGAAAATCAGCTTGAAAATTCGTTAAATTTGGAAAGATTTGTTGAGCCTTTTCTCGAAAATAAACAGATGAATTCTTACTTAAATCGTCTGCTTTACACAAATATTCGCACGAAATTAGCTCATCATATTTTACCGAAAGTCGAGCGTTTAACGTCATTTTGGAACATAATTGGACATTCGCCGCTGGCAGACAAATCAATTGTTGACGCTTCATTCAAAATTCCGCCTGAACTAAAATTACACGGAACAATCGAAAAATGGATTCTGAAAGAAGCCGTGCGAGATTTATTGCCAACCACAATTATTGACCGACCAAAAAGCGGAATGCGAGTGCCGGTTCAAAATTGGTTAACCGGAGCGTTGAAAGATTTATCAAACGATTTATTGTTTGGCAAAAAGGCTCGTGAACGTGGACTTTTTCAAGAAAAAACAATCAAAACTTGGCTCAAAGGCGAAGGTTTAATCTACGCTAGACAAGGCGGAAAACTTTGGCTTTTGCTGACGCTTGAGCTTTGGTTACAGGCTTTTTTAGATGATTAACCAAAGCCCAAAGTCTTCCTAAATTTGACTTGAGACTCCTATCTCAGCTTATCCAACTCCAGTCGAAGTTCAGCGTTGGTCGGGCGTTTGCGGTAATCGGATTCGATTCTGACGAATAAAACTCTGCGTTTTTTGTCCAAAATATAAATCGCCGGATGCGGAATCCCTTCGATTCCTTTTCCGACATACGCAGGATCGAAAAGTCCGAATTCGTCAATCGTTTTATGGTTCGGGTCGGACAAAATCGGGAACGGTAATTCACCTTTTCCGTCTTTGGCAATTTTTTCCAAAACACCTTTGTTTTTCTCTGCATCGTCAACGCAAACCGCGTAAATTTGCACCTTGTCTTTTTTATCCAAAAGCGTTCGCATTTCGGCTAACTGCCGAAGACAATACGGTCACCAAAATCCGCGATAAAAAACCAGCATCACGTTTTTCTTGAGTTTGGAAAGTTTTATTTCGCCGCCGTTTTGGTCTTTCAACGCAAAATCAGGAGCAATATCGCCGACTTTCAAAGGTTCGGTGTTGGTTTTGGCGGCTTGCGAATAGATGTTTGTACCGAAACTCAATAGGCAAATCAACAAAAAGATTTTCAGTTTCATATATTTTACCAATTCCGAATGATTATAATTTTATTCCGCTTGCTTGCAAAATCTTTCTTGCATAAACTTTTAATAAAGAAAGTTACAATCGCACAAATTAACAAAATCAACTTCGACCTCTTGGGTAATAATTCGACGAAATAATGCTTGAAAAAATTAAAAACAAAATAAATTCAAAAACAAAACCGCTTGGTTCATTGGGACAACTGGAAGAAATTGCAACTCAAATTTGTTTGGTGCAAAACACATTGTCGCCTGAATTGATACGTCCGACTTTACTTGTTTTTGCGGCAGACCACGGTATTGCGAACGATGGCGTAAGTGCTTATCCGGCTGAGGTTACACCGCAAATGGTGCTTAATTTTTTGACCGGCGGAGCGGCAATAAATGTTTTTTGCAAACAAAATAATATCAATCTGAAAATAGTTGATGCAGGTGTAAATTTTGATTTTGAACTGCACGAAAATCTGATTGATGCAAAAATAAATAATGGCACCAAAAGTTTTCTGAATGAATCGGCAATGTCCAAACCGGAATTGGAGCAATGCTTTCTAAACGCCGAAAGAATTATTGAAAATATTTCCGCAGACGGTTGCAACGTCATCGGGTTTGGTGAAATGGGCATTGGCAACACATCTTCGGCGAGTATGTTGATGAGTGCGTTGTGTGATATTCCGATTAAAGATTGCGTCGGACGCGGAACAGGTTTGGACGATAAACAACTCAATCGCAAAATTGAAATTTTAGGGCACGCACAACAAAATCATCCGAAAATAACCGATGCAAAACAGGCTCTTGAACATTTCGGCGGTTTTGAAATTGCCCAAATTTGCGGGGCAATGCTTGCTTCATACGAAAAAAATATGCTGATTTTAGTAGATGGATTTATTGCCACATCCGCTTTTTTATGTGCTTATAAAATCAACGAAAACCTAATTGATAAGGCGATTTTTTGTCATCAAAGCGACGAACAGGGGCACAAAAAAATGTTGGATTATTTGGGCGTAAAACCTATTTTGAATCTTGGAATGCGTTTGGGCGAAGGCACGGGTTGTGCCGTTGCGTTTCCGATTATCCAAAGCGCGGTAAATTTTATCAACGAAATGGCGCGTTTTGAAAGTGCGGGTGTCAGCCATAAATAACGCAAACGGAACTCGGACACTCTTGTCCGAAAGATTTTTGCAAAAAATCTAATCGAGTGTAAATAAACTCAAGTTGATGTTTATCAAACATTATTCAAATGCTCTGCATTTGTTCGGACAAGAGTGTCCGAGTTCCAATTTAATCAGTAAATAATATGAATTTAGTAGAAACACTGAACAAAAGAAGAGATACCAGACATTTTCTCATTGATTCGATAGACAATAATATCGTTGAAGATGCAATTAAATTTGCGGCTGATGCACCTTCCGTCGGGCAACTGAAGCCGACTCGGTTTATTTTAATCGAATCAATCGAAGGCAAAACAAAGGTCAAAAAGAATTTTATCGAAACAAATAAACAGGCGATTGAAAAAGCGAAGTCCGCAAATAAAAATATCGAATATGAAAGCCTGAAACTTGAAGGTATTCTTGAAGCTCCGGTCGGGATGATTATTTGTTATGACACCGATGTTTTACAAAACTTCACTATCGGCACTGTCACGAAACCCAAGGAAATGCTGATTGCTAGCACATCTTGTGCGATTCATACGTTGTGGCTTTATTTGACGAGCAAAGATTTATCGTTGGGTTGGGTTAGTATTTTGAATTTTGAATTGCTGAAATCAGATTTTGAGATTCCTGAAAGCTGGCAACCGTTGGGATATTTTGTATCGGAAAACCTGCAACCGATTATGAAAAAATGCCGATGTTGACGCTTAATAATTGGGAATCTTTCAACCGCGACTATGTAATTTCAAAAAAATGAAAAAAGAAATCACAATTTTTCTCACCGCCATAATGTTTTATACCCGAATACCTTGCCTGGTTTCGCTCGATTATTCGGAAGAATACTTGAACCAAGCGACACGATATTTTTCGTTAATCGGTTGGCTTGTCGGCAGCGTATCTGCTTTGTTTATTTACACTTTGCACTTTATTTTCCCGAATTCGGTATGCGTTATTCTTTCGATAATCGCAGGGATTTTGTTGACCGGCGGATTTCACGAAGACGGTTTTGCCGATGTTTGCGACGGCTTCGGCGGCGGTTGGACAAAAGAAAAGATTTTGGAAATTATGAAAGACAGTCGCGTCGGTGCGTTCGGTGCGATTGGGCTGATTGTCCTGTTTATTTTGAAGTTTTTTTTATTGCTTGAATTGCTTAATTTCGATTTATGGTTTTGCTTGAAAGCTGTCTTGTTAGCTCACGTTATCAGTCGATTCAGTGCGGTTACAATGATTTTTACGCACGAATATTCGAGAGCCGACGCAACAAGTAAAATAAAACCGATTGCCAAAAATTTGACGACAAAAAACTTATTGATCAGCTCAGTTTGGCTTGTTCCGAGCTTTTTATTGTTTCAAAATTGGCAGATAATTTCAGTAATTGTGCCGGTATATTTAATGAAAATGTATCTGGCTAACTATTTTAACAAACGAATTGACGGCTACTCGGGCGATTGCCTCGGTGCAACGCAACAAGTGAATGAAATCGTCGCACTTCTATTTTGTCTTGGATTATGCAAGTTTATTTAATTCGCCACACCACGCCCGATATTGAAAAAGGTATCTGTTACGGGCAAACCGATTTTGCGGTGAACCCGACTTTATTTATCGAAGAACTGAAAATAATTCAATCAAAACTTCCCGATAATATTGACCGTTTTTTTTCGAGTCCGCTGAAACGATGCAAGCAATTAGCCGAATGTTTATCCGCCGAATACATTGAAGATGAGCGTTTAATTGAACTCGATTTCGGCGATTGGGAAAACAAGTTTTGGAGCGAACTTAATCAAACCGAAGTAACCGTTTGGGCAAAAGATTTTGTCAATAACCGCCCGCCAAACGGCGAAAATTATGTGGAATTACATAATCGGATAATCAAGTTTATTGAAACGCTTTTGAATACGGATAATGAATCGGCGGGAATTGTAACACACGCCGGAAACATCCGAAGTTTTATCAGCCGGACATTAGATTTGCCGTTGGAAAATTCTTTCCGCATAGATTTAACTTATGGTGCGGTAATTTCCTTGAAAATTGAAAAAGACAAATGCTATAACAAACTGATTTCGATAAGATAAGTTACTTGGAAAGCAAGTGAAGCATCGTATTTAAGTTGCAAAATTATGAAAGTTACAATCGCACAAATTAACACGACCAACGGCGACATTGAAGGCAATGTTGCAAAAATCTTAAACGCCATCGAAAAAGCGAAGGCTGATAATTCTGACATCGTGGTTTTTCCCGAAGTTTGCACACACGGCTACACTTCGCAAGATTGGTTTCAAGACCGCGATATTATCAACGCCGCGCTCGAACCTTTAAGCGCAATAATTCCTGCAATCAAAGGAATTACGGCGATTGTCGGGACGATTCGCCCGAATGATGCAACTGATGGCAGACGGCTGTATAATTCAGCGGCGGTTATTCACGACGGCGAACTACTTGGGTTTGCCGATAAATCTTTGCTTCCCGAATACGATGTTTTTGATGATCCGAGATATTTTGAACCGAGCGAAACGCGCCGAATGTTCGAGATTGACGGCAAGAAAATCGGCGTAGTCGTCTGCGAAGATTTTTGGAACGACAAAACTTTTTGGAAAGAAAGACTTTACGACGACGATCCAGCCGACGAGCTTATCAATCAAGGCGCGGATTTGATCGTTTCCATTAACGCTTCGCCGTATAACAAGGGCAAAATAAAATTGCGTTGCGATATGGTCGCGCATCGCGCTAAAGCGTCAAAAACGCCGATTGTTTTCGTTAATTTAGTCGGCGGAAATGACGGGATTGTTTTTGACGGTGCGTCGTTAATCGCCGATGAAGAAGGCGATATAATTTTGCAAGCAACGGCGTTTGAAGAATTTGTCGAAACGGTTGAATTGGATGTCGGCAAACCTGATTCACGCGGAATTACGGGCGATGAAATTGAATCCATCCGCCGCGCATTAGTTTTAGGAATTCGTGATTACGCACAGAAAAATCGTTTCAAAAAAGCCGTCTTAGGACTTTCAGGCGGAATTGATTCGGCTTTGACAGCTGCACTCGCAGCGGAAGCTATCGGCGCGGAAAATCTTTTGTGCGTGATGATGCCGTCGCCATTTTCGTCGGCAGGAAGCATCAAAGATTCGGAAGAACTGGTCAAAAATCTCGGTTGTGAATCGCGCATCGAACCGATTTCCGGCGCGTTTGAAATTTTGCTCAACCAACTTCATTTTACGAAACCGAAAAAAGGCGGCGAAAATCTCGCGGCTGAAAATATGCAATCGCGTCTGCGCGGTGTGATTTTGATGAGCATTTCAAACGCCGAAGGAAAGTTGGTCTTAGCAACCGGAAATAAATCAGAACTAGCCGTCGGATATTGCACACTTTACGGCGACACCAACGGTGGTTTGGCGGTTTTAGGCGACGTTTTGAAAACAGAAGTTTGGCAAATTGCGCGACAAATCAACAAAAACGCGGGACGCGAAATTATCCCGAACAAAATTATTGACAAAAAACCATCCGCCGAACTCGCGCCAAATCAATTTGACCAAGACTCTCTGCCGCCTTACGATTTGATGGACAAGGTTTTAGAATCATATTTCGAGCGCAAACTCTCGCCCGAAGCAATCATCGCCGAAGGCAACGATGCGAAACTCGTCTATGATTTACTCAACAAAGTCGAATCGCCCGCCAACGAATTCAAACGCCGCCAGCTTCCGCCAACGCTGATTATTTCAAAAAACGCGATTGGCATCGGGCGTAGAAGACCTGTTACACATAAGTATCGGAGAAATCAGCAATAAATCATTACTGATTGGTATAATTATTCTTTCGGCGATTTGTCGGCAACGGCGAAAAAGCGCAAAGATATTTTGGAAAGAATGATTCCGCGTCTGAAAATCGCCAAGCAATGCACATTTGAAGATAAATTTTTAATCGTCAAAGGCGAAATTCGGACTTATAAAATCCATCTCGGAAGCGGAAATATTCTGATGTTGTCAAATGACCAATATCTCTGCATCGTGCCATCGGGAAAGACGGAAACATTCGGGCATGGCAAAGTTTTTCTGCCGTTTGAAGGCGATTGAGTTTTGTCAATTATTTTGAGTAAAGCGTTTATGCATGCCGAAGATACGAAGATCACCGACCAAACTATTACGCGGCAAATAAAATAAAAAGCCATTCGCATAAAATAATTTATGTTTTGCGCTTTTTGGACAAAGGTAGAACAGACTATTAGTCTGTTCTCGGTCGGCGAACAGACTATTAGTCTGTTCTACCTACTTTGCGACCATTGCGCGATGTGTAATTCGCGCGGTTTTTAGCTAAAATGCACGAGTTTGTCAGTTTTAATCATCAAATAACTCCCGCGACCAACGCTTTTTTATCCGCAGTTTCTTCTTCTGCGTTTTATGGCAAAGGCATTTTTACGACGTTGGCGATTTACGGTGGAAAACCTTTTTTGTGGGAAAAGCATTGGCAAAAATTAAACGCTAACGCAAAGAAACTCGGCATTGATTTATCAGAATTTTCCGAAGAAACAGTGATCAAATCTCTGTCAACAATTATCGAAAAAAACAATCTTACACGCGCCCGCGCCCGATTGACGTTTTTTGATGAATCTTCGAGTTCTATTTGGCAAATCAAGAGCAAACGTCATACAAGTTTGCTAATCACAACGGCGGATTTTCGTCCAATTCTTGATAATCTAAATTTGACCGTTTCGCCGTTTCGCGTAAATTCTACCTCACCTTTGGCGGGGGTGAAATCGTGTAATTATTTGGAAAATGTGGTGGCTTTGGAAAATGCCAAAGCACAAGGTTTTGACGAAGCCGTGCGCTTAAATGAAAATGGTGAAATTACTTCGGCGTGTATGGCAAATATTTTTTGGGTGAAGGACGAAAACATTTGCACGCCGAGTCTGAAAACAGGTTGTTTAGCCGGCACGACACGGGCGTTTATTTTAGAAAATTTTGCAGTTGAAGAAAGAGAAGCGACTTTAGCTGAATTAAATAAAGCCGACGAGATTTTTCTAACTTCGGCGGGAATCGGAATAGCAAAAGTTAGAAGTCTTGACGAAAAAACTTTTAGCAATAATGTTACAAGTAGTTTGCAAAACGAATTCTCACGCCACTTAGCCGCCACAACTTGAACCGGAACCGGCAATGCAACCGGCACAATGCGCGGCTGTAATATCAATGACTTTGGATAAATTTTTCAAAAAGTTCAATTTTATATTTGCCGATTCTTTTTAAGCCAAGCAAATTAATTTTTATAAATTTCGACAACCGGCTTGCCTTCGCCGTTGATGTAGGCGCGATACATTCCTTCGGAGTTGAACGAGATTGCCATATTGCCGAATTTGTCAATAGCGATGATGCCGCCGTCGCCACCGAGATTTTGGAGTTTTTGGTGAATCACCATATCAGCGGCTTGCTGAATTGGTAAAGCGCGATATTCCATCAGGGCGGAAATGTCTTTTGCTACGCCGAGACGAATGAAATATTCGCCTGCGCCGGTTGCGCTGACGGCGCACGTCGCGTTATTGGCATAAGTTCCCGCGCCGATAATGGGAACATCGCCGACTCGTCCATATTTTTTATAAGTCAATCCGCCGGTTGAAGTTCCCGCCGTTAAGTTTCCGTCTTTATCGAGTGCGACTGCGCCGACAGTGCCGAATCTGTTGGTCGGTTCTGTCCGCAAATCAACGCCGGAAACTTTTTTGCCTTCTTTCATCGCTTTTTCTTTTTCCTGTTCCTGTTTGATTATTTTTTGCAGAGAATCCCAACGCTCCTGTGTGAAAAAATACTTTTCGGGAACGAGTTCGATCTTTTGTTCTTTGGCGAATCGTTCCGCGCCGTCGCCGACCATCATAACGTGCGGCGATTTTTCCATCACGGCACGCGCCAGATTTATCGGATTTTTGACGTGATGAAGTCCGGCGACTGCGCCGGCGTTGAGCGTTTTGCCATCCATAATCGCGGCATCGAGTTCGTTTTTGCCGTCAGCCGTGAAAACCGCGCCTTTGCCGGCGTTGAAAAGCGGCGAATCTTCCAAAAGATTAATCGCCGTTTGCACCGCGTCGAGTCCATTTTTACCGTTTTGCAATGCTTTGTAACCGGCAAGCACAGCTTCTTCGAGTTTGGCGCGATAGGCTTTTTCCTTTTCGGGCGACAAATCTCCGCGCCGAATCACACCTGCGCCACCGTGAATCATAAAACCGAGTTTCGGATTTTGCGGCGATTGCAATTGTTTGATTTCGGCAAAATTTCCTCTTTGTGCCGAAGTCATTGCTGGCAAAAATACAAAGATGGTGATTAATAAAAACGATACGATTTTTTTCATTTTATTTGCTCCAGAAAAAGATTAGAAAAGATGCTCACAGATTACCACAAAAAACAAAAGCGGTAAATTGTTTGCAAATTCGCAGACAATTTATCGCTTTTAAGTGATGATTATTTTCGGCGCATTGCACCACAAATCTTTCGGACTTGAGCCGTATCTTTCACACACGGAACACGAAGCAAGTGTTCAAAGTCGTCCCTAATGACTTTGATAAAAGAACTTTAAATCAGCCGCTGTTGATACGGTGTAAATTTGTTTCTCTCAAACCGTGTCTGAAAGACACGGCTCAAGTCCGAAAAAAGTAAAACTATTCCTGTTAATTATTTGCCATCTTTTTTACTCATCATTGCTTTTTTCATCTGCGCTAAAGTTTCGATGATGACCGATGGTTCAGCACGTTTTTTGTAATCGGGTTCGAGATAAGCGTAAGTAATTTCGCCTTTGCTGTTGACAATGTATGTCGCCGAAAGCGGCAAATCGGGTGTTTCCGTGCCGTTTTGTTTAGCCAAATCAATGCCGTAGCCTTTATATTTTTCGTTGGTTTCGGGCGAAAGTTGATAAACGATGCCGAATTGTCGCGCCACGTCGAGATGTTTGTCGCTCAAAACCGTAAATTCGACTTTGTTTTTTTGCGCGACGGAGGCGGATATATCTGGATTTTCTACTGAAATCGCTACTACGTTTGCGCCTTGTGCTTTAATTTGCGACAGATTATCTTGAAGTTTTTTCAGATAAGTATTACAAAACGGACACCACGCGCCGCGATAAAAGACGACGACGAGATTTCCTTTTTTTAGCAAATCGGCACTGCTGACGAATTTGCCGTTCGCATCGGAAAGAGAAAAAGCAGGTATTTTCGCGCCGACATTCAAAGCTGTTTTCGCCGCATCTTCGGGCGTTACGGCTTTTGCCATCATCGCTTCCTTCTTCATCATTTCCTCTTTTTTCATCATCTCGTCTTTTTTCATCATCTCGTCTTTTTTCATTTCATCCTGCGAAAAGACGTTCAATGTCAAAGCTGAAAATAAAGCGATCATCAAAAATAAATGTTTTTTCATAAATTCTCCGAATAATTGTAAATATTGTTGCGTGTTTTTTTGATAAAACCGTGTCCGATAGAATGTAACTCACCCCTTGCGCTACATTCTATCGGACACGATACTGAACCTATTTTTCAAGACCTACTTTGAAAATTAAACTCAGCCACCTTTTAGAAGGTTTCACTACGAAAATACTCAACTTAATCCGATTTATTCCCGAAAAAATAAAAAAAATTATATTTTTTTTGCTTCAAGCCAAATTTTCGGAATAGAAAAGATTTTTTGAGTCATCGTTGTATGAGCGCGTTTGAGAAATACATCGTAATTTTGCTGTTCGATTTTCTGCAAGATTTGCCCGTAAATACGCGCCGCTAACAGCACTGTAAAGCGCGTATCTTTTTCCAGCAAAGCGATTCCTTTTTCGGCGGTGGCATAATAATTTTTAGCGCGATTTATTTGAAATTTCATCAACTCGACAAAATTTTTATCAAATTCTCCGTCAAAAAATTGCTGTTCGGACACATTAAACTTTCGCAAATCTTCCTGTGGCAAATAAATCCGATTCATCGCCGCATCTTCTTTGACATCGCGTAAAATATTGGTTAACTGCATCGCAATGCCCAACGCTTCGGCGTAGTCCAAAGTTTTTTCATCCGTATAACCAAAGATTTCCGAAGCCATAAAACCGACTGTTGAAGCCACGCGATAACAATAAACATAAAGTTCGTCAAAGGTTTCATAGCGTTTGATATGCGTGTCCATTAGAACACCTTGCATCAATTCAAATGGCAAGTTTTGCGGGATTTTGTAAGTTTTTAATACATCTTGCCACGCTAATAAAACTCGATTTTGTCGTTTGTCCTTTGTTATCTTGTTTATAAACGGCGTTTAGACGCAATTTCCAATCCTCGACTACTTGAATCGCCGTCGCTTTGTCGCTGTCGCCGATTTCGTCAATCGCGTCGTCAACGTGCCGACAAAAAGCGTAAATCGGATAGACGGCTTTTCGTTTATGTTTCGGAAGAAATTTGGCGGCGAAATAAAAACTTTTGGCGTGAGTTTTAGTTACATTTTCGCAGTATTTATAGGCTTTTTCGAGTTCGTTTTGAGAGGTCATTTTGTTCTAAGCCTTTCTTTCTGCCAAATAATCGGTTAATTGGATCAAACAACTTCGCGCCTCCGAAGACGAAAAATTATCAATCAACACTCGTTTGGCTTCTTCGATGATATTTTTTAGTTTCATTTGCGCGGACGTTTGACCTTGATTGATGGCGAAGGTTTTGTTTTCATTGAAAATCTCGCCGTCTTCTTCCAAATCAATTAAATCGTCGGAAAGTTGATAAGCGTCGCCGAGAAGTTCGGCAAAGCGCGATAGATGCGCGAGTTCGAGATAATTTGCGCCTGCCAAAATCGAGCCGACGCGCAACGCTAATCGCATTAAAGCCGAAGTTTTCAGATTTCTGACCGACTCAAAATCGCCCATTTCGCCAACGCCTTTCGCCATTGCTAAATCAACTGATTGTCCGCCGACCATTCCCGACGCGCCGACACATTCGACGATTTCCGCGTGTGCCTGCATTGCGCGTTCCGGCATTTGATTATGATTGACAAAAACAAGCGCGTAAGAAGCATTCAAAAATCCGATTGCCACCAAAACCGCCAAACCTTCGCCAAATTTTTCGTGCAGAGAAGTCTTGCCGCGCCGTTTATCGGCGTTGTCCATACACGGCAAATCGTCAAAAATCAGCGAACTCGTATGAATAAATTCAACCGCGATGGCAGACGGCAAAATAACTTCCGCCTTGCCACCAAAAAGTTCCGCGCCAAGCAAAGTCAAAACAGGTCTTAACCTTTTCCCGCCCGAAAACAAAGCGTATTCCACCGCTTCATTAAACTGCGTTTCAATATTCGGCGGCGCAAGCGGCAAATGTTCGCGCAAAGATTTTTCAATGTTCGGGCGATGCTTTTCGACGTAATGCCACAATTCGGCAAATTTTTCCGTTTGTTTTTCCATTAGCAACCTGTCGTCCTAAAATAAGCGACTTTTTTAAGCAGTTTTCCTTTTTCGGCTTGTGAAGATAAAAAAAGAACTCGATTCATCACATTATAATGCTCGAACAAATCGAAATAAAAATCAGGTTTGCCGTCGCGGTCTAAATCGCCAACCCAATACAAATGCCCCAAATCGAAAAAATCGTCAACATTCGCCGTATGCAGAACTTGTCTTACGCCGTCGCTTTCTAAAATTAAAGCTCCGATTCTCTCACCTTTTTCATTTTTTGCTTCGATAGTTTTAAGTTTGTATTTCTTCTCATTGATTTCAAATGTTCGAGAAAAATTCTTTTTGAGCGTAGTAAGCATATCATCAGGCGCAATGTCAGATTCTTTATCATCAAAAACATCTTTCCAACTTAACCCTTGAAAAAGCGTCGTTATTTTTCCTTCACGAATTGCATTGGCATTTTTCAAAAGGTAAATAGGCTGATTTTTGCCGTCCACGATAACCTCTTTTCCCGTTTTCGCTTTTTTATCTTCGTCGTCCACAATTTCGTCATAAACATGGCGGACTTTCAATT
>JANOXW010000128.1:0-2406 GCA_031418635.1 Acidobacteriota bacterium | reverse complement strand
TTTAATCGTTCCTTATAGGTTTAATTCCCCGTAGCTCTGCTACGGAAATAAGGAAAAATAAAAATTCCGATTCAATACCTCGCGGCTCTGCCGCGCGGAAAATTTATTTGATTTGTTTTCGTCGTTTTCAGTAGCAATGCTGTAATTTTTAATGCTAATTTAAAAGGGAAACAAATCAGAAAACTGATATAGCCTCAGAAGGGTATAAACCCCGACAAACACAATTGAATGATAAAATTCAATCAACCAAAATGTTAGAAGAATCCAAACCGATAGTTGAGTTTCGCGGAGTCAGTTTTACGATTGGCGGCGTGAAAATTCTTGATGACTTAAATTTGCACATCAAAAGCGGTGAAAGTCTCGCGTTGTTGGGCGAATCGGGTTGCGGGAAAACGACGACGCTCAAACTTATCAATCGGTTGTATGAACCGACGGCGGGCGAAGTTTTGGTTGAAGGCAAGGCGACGACTGATTGGAATGCGATAGATTTGCGCCGTCATATTGGGTATGTTTTGCAGGAAGCGGGACTTTTTCCGCATTTTACGGTGGAGAAAAATATCGCGCTTGTGCCGCATTTGCAGGGTTGGGACGAAGCGAAAAAGCAAAGAAGAGTGGCGGAAATGCTCGAACTCGTCGGGCTTGAGCCGAACAAATTTGCGCGGCGTTTTCCGAGTGAACTTTCGGGCGGTCAACGGCAAAGAGTCGGCGTGGCGCGGGCGTTGGCGGCAAATCCTGATTTGCTACTTTTAGACGAACCGTTCGGCGCGTTGGACGCTTTGACGCGCAATAATCTGCAAAAAGAGTTTGCTCTCTTGGTGAAAGAATTGAATAAAACCGCCGTTTTTGTAACTCACGATTTGCGCGAAGCGATACTTTTGGGTTCGCGCATTGCCTTGATGGACAAAGGCAAAATCGTTTTGCTTGAAACGCCTGAGAATTTTCTAAAATCCGATGAGCCACTCGTGCGGGCGTATTTGGAAACGATTGATAATCTGTTTGGTTAAAAGAGTTTATAGCCACAAAAAGGCACAAAATTCACAAAAAAGAAAGAAAAATTAAAAAAGTCTTTTTTGTGTCTTCTGTGCCTTTTTGTGGCTATTTTTTCTTTGATTTTGCAATCTTGAGCTGTTTATTGCTGATTTGAAGTCGCATAATTACTCGCTAAAATTTTCCGCCATTTCGATTGCTTTGACTAAAGCGCGGGCTTTGTTGATGGTTTCTTCGTATTCGCGTTCGGGGACGGAATCGGCGACGATGCCTGCGCCGGCTTGTATCGAAGCCCAATCGCCATTGAGTCTGATGGTGCGAATAGCGATGCAGGTGTCGAGATTTTCGGCGTAATCAATATAGCCGATTGTCCCCGCATAAACGCCTCGCGCTGTCGGTTCGAGTTGGTCAATTATCTGCATCGCTTTGACTTTTGGCGCACCCGAAACCGTTCCAGCGGGAAAACACGAAGCAAGCGCGTCAAAGCGGTCAAATCCTTCGCGCAGACGCGCCTTCAAACTCGTTACGAGATGCTGAACGTGCGAATATTTTTCAATTTTCATCAGTTCGTCAACCTCAACCGAACCGAATTGCGCGACGCGACCTAAATCGTTACGCCCCAAATCAACCAGCATAATATGTTCGGCGACTTCTTTGGTGTCGGAGCGCAAATCTTCGCCTAAAACCCAATCTTCCATCTCGGTTGCGCCGCGTTTTCGCGTTCCGGCAATCGGGCGATATTCGAGTTTTCGTCCGTTGCAACGCACTAACATTTCGGGCGACGCGCCGATAAAAGTTTCCTTGCCTGTTTTGACATAAAACATATACGGCGAAGGATTTGTCGTCCGCAAAGCACGATAAATGTTGATCGGATCAGCCGAAATCTGTTTGCGGAAGCGTTGCGACAAAACGACTTGATAACAATCGCCGTCAAGAATCTTTTGCTGAACGGCTTCAACGCTTTCGATAAAATCCTGCCGTGTCCAATTTGATTGAAAGGCGTAAGTTTTAGCGTTTTCAACGTTCGGAACTTGCAGAGAAACGCCGGTATTGTTCAGAAGTTTCTCGATCATCTCGGTTTCCAAGACGGCATTATCGAACAACTGTCGAAGTTTAACTTCATCGTCTTTAGCTTCATCGGTAAACACGACCGAGACAATCTCGATCTGCTGTTTCAAACGGTCAAACGCCAAAATTGTCCTGTAAAACATCCAAACCGCGTCGGCTTGTTCGTGTTGGACGTTGTTTTCAACCACATTTCCGGGTCCAGCCCGCTCGCACAATTGTACTGGGATGCGGCAAAAAACCAGCCCGCCACCGACAATCCTTGGCTAAATCCCGTGCCGAAACACGATTTCAACGTGTTCAACGACATGAACCACGAGAGCGCAGCGACCAAGTTTTACGTTAAAAATTGCC
>JANOXW010000127.1:0-2710 GCA_031418635.1 Acidobacteriota bacterium | reverse complement strand
TTGACGAAAGAGAATATATCGGATGTTGTGATGGAGATTGCCTGTGGGTTGCACAATCTCCGGGTTATATTTCGACAACCAATGCAAACTATTGATATTACTAATGTTGAGGAATTATCTTATTTCCGATAATGTCTAATAAGGCGACGTGAAAATCAAAGTCGGCTTGTTTGGTTGAATCTTAAACCATTTTCCGACAGAAATTGCTTGCTTCAAACCAATTTCTGACAACGGCACATCCATCTCGCGTTCAGAAAATTCAATCGTCAAAGCCTTTTCCGATTCGGCTATATGACGCGCCAAATTTGCTGTGCTTTGCCCGTGGCGAATCAGCCACAATAATTTTGGAAAACTTGTCATCTGCGATTTTATTGTTCTTAAACTGATTGACATTAAACTGTCGGTAAAGTTTTTTAGAGTGTAACAGAAATAAGAACACTTCGATAAATTTATAGGAATTTTCACAAATCGTTTTTACTGATTCGACGAATCTTTATTTTTTTTATAACCTATTTTTAGCTGAAAACTTGGCTATCGAACGAGGAAAAATGATAATTAAAGAAAAAGAAATTATTTTGCCTGAACATATTTCCGAAATTTCACTTAACGGTAGCCAAAAAACAATCTCACCTTTTTTCGGAGCTTTTTGTGCCGAGGCTAAAACAATTTCCGTTGCTAATAATTCGATAGACTTAATTTTTACATCTCCAGCTTATTGGCAAAAGCGGGATTATGAAATAGAAGAACAAATTGGTTGGGAAAGTTCACCACAGGAATATGCGGAAGTTATCGGCGAAATAATCAATGGTTGGAAACGAATCGTCAAAAAAACAGGTTCACTTTTTTTTAATATCGGTGATTCTTATTTAAACGGAAGGCTTTTGGATATTCCGAGTTTGATTGTTTCAATCGCGCAAAAAAACGGTTGGATTCTGCGGCATCGAATCGTTTGGGAAAAGCCGAATACGACACCTCATTCAGCGCGAAAACGCTTGGCTTTGCGTGAGGAAGCGATTCTTCATTTTACGCTAACGGACGATTATTATTGGGATTTGGAAGGTTATAAAAAAATGTTCGGCTCGGTCAGTAATGTTTGGCGAATCAGTCCGGCGCAACATAAGGGCGAACATCTTGCACCGTTTCCTGAAGAATTAGTCGAGCGCGTTTTGACTTTGGCTTGCCCGAAATTTGTTTGCACGAAATGCGAAAAGCCTTTTGTTCGTCAGATTGAAAAAACGTCGGAACTCGATCAAACAAGACCGCAAGCGCGAAGAGCCTTAGTAATTGCCAAAGAAAAAGGTTTGACGCATGAACATATTGCTGCAATTCAAGCAGTTGGCATTTCAGATGCCGGAAAAGCCTTGAAATTTCAAAACGGTGCAGGAAAAAATGGTGAGAAAACACGGATTTTAGCGCGGGAAGCCAAAGAAATGTTAGGCGGATATTTTCGGGAATTTACCTTTGCAAAAAAACGCACTGTCGGTTGGCAAGGCTGTGATTGTCAGGCAAATTTAAAGACAGGATTGTTATATGATCCTTTTGTTGGAACGGGAACGAGTTTGCGCGTCGCTTCACGGCTCGGATTTTCAGCCATCGGAAGCGATTTACGAATTTACGATGATTTGCGCGAAACCTTGAGGAAAATTGATGCGCTGAAAAAAAATCCATTATCTACTTCGTAATGAGCCGCTCCGAATAATTTCTGCACCGTTTTTGATGAATCCAAATGTAACTGATTTTGATTGGTCACAAAATGATTCAGCGAATTGTTTGAGAAATCTTGATTCTTCCAAAACGTCTGTATCGCCGGAAAGATGTTCGAGAAAAGTTCGAGTAACAAAAACAATCAGCTTGGCGCGTGAACGCGACGAAAGCACGTTGAAACGATTGATGCTATAAAGAAATTCGTCTTCCGCGCTGATAATATCTACGTCGCCCAAACCGAAAGACGCAATAATCACATCGCGCTGCTGTCCTTGAAAACGCTCGACCGTATCAACCGCGCCGCGAATCGCTTCAGTATTTTGCGTCGGAAAAATTTGTTGCAATCGCCCGATAATTTTCGACATTTGCGAGCGATGCGGCGTAACGATGCCGACCGCTTTTTGCCAAAATTCATCCGTTGTGTAAATTTCGTTTGAAACGATTGTGTCAAAATTACCGTCGGGCAATTTTTCATTCAACAGTTTATTGCTCAGATGCTTTTGCAAAAGCCAGACGAGCGATGCCGTGTTGTCAGCTTCAAAATCATTTGTTTGTCCGCTTGCATCATCGTCGTAAACAAAACAAACGGTCGAGCGTTCCGCATCGAGCATTTCACCGAAATTGGCAGACCAAACAAGTGGTAGGGGAAAATCAAAAGGTTTTTCGGCGGATAAATCACCCAACAAATTTATTTTCAAATCCGGCGAATTACTCACGAGTGTCCTGTAACCAGCACGTTTTGTCAGTTCGACAATCGTTGCATTTGAGCGGTAATTGACATCGAGCGAATTAGGTTCAATTTTTTGATAATGCCGAAAATAATTGTAAGTTGAACCGACGAGATGTTCCAGATTAATCGGCGGTGTCGCGGGCTGTATCGGCGGAAGTTGCAAATTGTCGCCCGCCAAAACGCAAGTGCTGTTGGCGGCGATTTTTGTAAAAATAAGCGTTGCCGAAGCAATATCCATCTGCGATGCTTCATCCAATACGACAAAATCAAACCATT